>NZ_LWGH01000355.1:0-6298 GCF_001635395.1 Sulfitobacter sp. HI0129
GAGGGGAGCGAGGCCGCACCCGATGCAGTGCCCGCCGAGACTGAAACCGCACCGTCCGAGGCAGCGGCAGATCCGCGCCCCATCACCCGCTATGCTGTCGACTTCGAACCGGAGCCGGACAAGCCGCTGATGTCCATCGTGCTGATCGACGACGGCCAATCCCTGACCGGCGGCGAAGCCGGTCTGGCGGCGCTGCGCAGCTTTCCCTATCCAGTGACCTTCGCCGTGGACGCCACGCTGGAGGATGCCGAAGAGCGGATGCGCGCCTTCCGCGACGAAGGCTTCGAGGTGCTGGCCATGGTCGACCTGCCCGAAGGGGCGGACGCACGCGATGCGGAGACGACCTTTGCCACCGCGCTGACGCGGGTTCCCGAAGCGGTCGGCGTGCTGGAAGGCACCGAAGGCGGGTTTCAGGGCAGCCGCGAAACCTCCGACCAGGTATCGCAAATCCTTGCCGATACCGGCCACGGGCTGGTGACGCAGGACCGCGGCCTGAACACGATGCCCAAGCTCGCGCGTAAGCAGGGGGTGCCCGCGTACCCGATCTTCCGCGATTTCGATTCGAAGGATCAGACCCCGACCGTGATCCGCCGGTTTCTCGACGGGGCCGCCTTCAAGGCGCGGCAGGAAGGCGGGGTGATCATGCTGGGAAGGCTGCGCCCCGATACGATATCCGCATTGCTGCTCTGGGGGCTTCAGGACCGGGCCAGCAAGGTATCGCTGGCCCCGGTCTCCGCCGTGCTCTTGCAGGAACCGTAAGTGGCGCGACGGGCGGCGGACCGCCCCGGGGGCTCAGATGATCTCATCCTCGTCGAAAAGGGGATCGGTCTCGAGCTGGGTGGTCAGATGGCCCACGGTCGTGTTCGCGACCTTCGGCTCCAGCCGGGCAAGGTGAAAGATCGCATCGCCCTCGTTCACCACCGGCAGGATGGCGCGCCCGATCAGGATGCCTGCTTCGGGGGCGCGCAAATCGGTCTCCACATTGCCGAAGGGGTCGGAGACGCTGGCCAGCAGATCGCCCTCGGCGACCGTTTCGCCCTCGGCCCGGAAGGTGCGCAGCAGCCCGCCTGCCGGGGCCCGCAACCAGATCGATGAGGTGCAGACATAGGGGCTGACCCGGGCGGTCGAAATGCCCTTGGCGGGCAGCATGTCCTGCCCGCGCATCACCCGCAGGATCCCGGCGAGGCCCGCCCGCACCGCCATTTCGTCAAACCGCAGACCTTCGCCCGCCTCATAGAGCAGGATCGGCGTGCCGAGCTTCGCCGCGACGGCCCGCAGCGAACCGTCCCGCAGGGGCGAGGTGAGCACGACAGGCGCGCCGAAATCCATCGCCATGCGGTTCGTCAGCTTGTCCGAGGGCGAGACCCGTACCTGCGGCAGGTTCGTCCGGTGGATCGCCGCCGAATGCAGGTCGATTCCGAAATCGCAGCGCAGCACGACTTCCTGCATGAAGATGAAAGCCAGCCGCGAGCCGAGCGAGCCCGAGGGCGAGCCGGGGAAACAACGGTTGAGGTCACGCCTGTCCGGCAGGTAGCGAGAGCGGTTCAGGAAGCCGAAAGAATTCACCACCGGCACCACCAGCAGCGTGCCACGCAGGGACTTGAGCTGCGGCGCGCGCAGCAGCCGGCGCACGATCTCGACGCCGATCACCTCGTCGCCGTGAACCGCCGCGCTTACGAACATGGTGGGACCGGGCCGCTTGCCGTGAAAGACCTCTACCGAAAGATGCACCGGCGTGTGGTCGGGCAGGATGGAAACCGGCAGATCGATCTCCACGCTGTCACCCGGCGCGACGACATGCCCCGCGATTTCGAAGGGTTTGCGCGCCACTGTCAGCCATTGCCCCCTTTTCCGAAGCGCGCCGCATCCGCGGCGGCCCGGCGGATGGCATTGGATTTATGCACCGTCTCCATATACTCGGCTTCGGGGTCGCTGTCGTAGACCACGCCGCCCCCGGCCTGGATATAAAGCGTTTCATCCTTGATGACGGCGGTGCGCAGGGCGATGCACATGTCCATGTCGCCGCCCGCGCTGAAATAGCCCACACCCCCGCCGTAGACCCCGCGCTTTTCGGGCTCCAGCTCGTCGATGATCTCCATCGCGCGCACCTTCGGGGCGCCCGAAACCGTGCCGGCGGGCATGCCCGCAAAGAAGGCGTCAAGCGCGTCGCGCCCCGGGTCCAGCTCCCCCACCACGTTGGAGACGATGTGCATCACGTGGCTGTAGCGTTCGACGATGAACTCCTCGGTGGGGCGCACGGTGCCAATCTTTGCCACCCGGCCCACGTCATTGCGACCCAGATCCAGCAGCATGAGATGTTCGGCCAATTCCTTTTCATCGGCCATCAGATCGGCTTCGAGCGCGCGGTCCTCCTCCGGCGTGGCACCCCGGGGGCGGGTCCCGGCGATGGGGCGGATGGTGACCTCGTTCCCGAAGACGCGCACAAGGATCTCGGGCGATGCGCCGACCACGTGGAAGCCGCCGAAGTTGAAATAGAACATGAAGGGCGAAGGGTTCGTCCGCCGCAGCGAACGGTAGAGCGCGAAGGGCGGCTGGCGGAATTCCTGCGCCCAGCGTTGGCTGGGCACGACCTGAAAGATGTCGCCCGCCACGATGTAATCGCGCGCCTTTTCCACCGCTGCCTTGTAACCATCGCGGGTGAAGTTGCTGACGGGTTCGGGGGCCTCCGCCGCATCGCCCATCTCGCGCGAGGTGCCGGGCAGGGCGCGTTCCAGATCGCGCACGGCGTCCATCACCCGTTCGGCGGCCTGCGCATAGGCGGCGCGGGCGGAATGGCCGTCCGATACCCAGGCGGGGGAGACGATGGTCACCTCACCCTTCACGCCATCCAGCACGGCAATGACCGAGGGGCGCAGCATCACGGCATCCGGCAGGCCCATCGGGTCGGGGTTCACATCGGGCAGATGTTCCACCAGCCGGATCATGTCATAGCCAAGATAGCCGAAAAGACCCGCCGCGGCCTGCGGTAGATCCTCGGGCAGATCGATCCGCGATTCCGCGATCAGGCTGCGCAGCGCATCGAGCGGCGGCGCGTCCATCTCTTCGAAAGCGTCCGCATCGTAGCGGGCCATCCGGTTCACCGCGGATCCGGTCCCCCGGCAGCGCCAGATCAGGTCAGGCTTCATCCCGATGATCGAATAGCGCCCGCGCACCTCGCCCCCGGTAACGGATTCCAGCACGAAGGCATTCTCGGCCCCGCCCGAGAGCTTGAGCATGAGCGACACGGGCGTGTCGAGATCGGCGGCAAGACGGGTATAGACGATCTGGTTCCGACCTGCCGAATAAGCCTCGGCGAAGGCGTCGAACTCCGGGGTCAGGGCCATCTGCGTACCTTACGGGAAATTCACATGTACGGCGTTGATCGCCTGCTGGTCGATCTGCGCACGGGCCCGTTGCATCACCTCGGAGGCATAGACGGCAAAGATGTCATCCGCCAGCGCCTGATCGAGCTGCTCGCCGATGCGCTCCACCAGCGCGGTGTCGGCCTCGCCTTCAGCGGCGGGCGTGATCGCGTCCAGCCGCAGCAGGACGACGGTACCACCGTCGCCTTCCATCGCGACGACCTCACCGGGTTCGAGCGTGAAGACACGTTCCATGAAGTCCTCGGGCGTGCCTTCGATAAAGGCCGACCGGGTCTGGTCGACCTCGGAGACCGCATCGAATCCGGCCGCCGCAAAGGCGCCTTCTTCGCCCAGCTCGGGCAGCAGCGCCTCGGCTTGGGCCATCAGGGCCTCGCTGGTGCGGGCGTCACGCAGCGCGGCGGTAACAGCCGCGCGGGCATCCTCGAAGGGTTCGGGGCGCTCGGGCAGGGTGGCATCGACGCGCATGGCATAGATGCCGCCATCATCCAGTTGCAGGATACGGGGGAAATCACCCTCGGCCTGTGCCGCGGCCTCCTGACGGAATCCGGCATAGGCGGCGATGCCGCCGCTGCTGTCTTCGGTCCAGTCGATCTGACCCAGTTCCATCTCTGTGTTCTCGGCCAGTTCTTCGAGCGAGATGCCGCCCGCCAGCTGGTCATCCAGTTCCTGCGCCCGGCTTTCCACGGCCCGGACCGCCCGGGCGGAGGCAAGCTCGGCCCGTAGCGCCGGTTCGGCATCCTCGAAAGAGGTGTTCTGGGCGGGAAGAACGCCGTTCACCCGGAAAAGGGCGGGCCCCAGCGGCGTGGTGATCGGGCCGACGACATCGCCCGCCTCCGCGGCAAAGACCTGCTCGCCCGCGGCGGCAAGATCCTGCAGGCTCACGTCGCCCAGATCCACGTCAGCCAGCTGCAACCCGCGCTCTTCCACGAGTTGCTCGAAGGTGGTGCCGGACACTTCCAGCGCCGCGGTGGCGCGGTCTGCGGCATCCTGATCCGCAAAGACGAGCCGCTCCACCAACCGACGTTCGGGCTGGTTGAACTGCGCCTCGCGTGCTTCGTATTCTGCACGCAATTCCTCTTCGGGGACTTCCACTTCCTCAAGCAGGGCATCGGGCGACAGCAGCGCATAGGTGATCTGCTTGGTCACCGGCAGCATGAAGGCGTCCTGATTTTCTTCGTAATAGGCGCGCAGTTCCTCGTCACTGGGCTGGGGCAGGGGCTCTGCCAGATCGTCGGCATCGAGCAGCGTCCATGTGAAGCTGCGCTGCTCTCCCACGTAGTCCACAAGCGTGCGGGCATAGACGCGCGGCATTTCCACACCGCCGACGATGGCCGCCTGCAGCAGCGTGCGCGCGGATTCCTCGCGAAGGGAATTTTCAAATTCGGTTTCGTTCAGCCCGCTTTGCTGAAGCGCGAAACGGTAGCCTTCCCGGTCGAACTTGCCGTCCAGCCCCTGAAACGCCTGTATCTGGAGGATCTGTTCGCGCAGGGTCTCATCCCCGATGGAGAGACCCAGTTGCTCCGCCTCGTTGTCGAGCGCGCGCTGCCGCACGATCCTTTGCAGCACGGCCCGATCCAGCCCGATTTCCTGCGCGCGCTGAAAGCCGAGCGCCTCACCGGTCTGGCTTTCGATGGCGCGGATTTCCTGCTGAAGCTGCCGGGCATAGAGATCCACCGGGATCGATTTTTCGCCCACCGTGCCGATGGTGCGGATGTTCCCGCTGAGGTTCACGGCGCCGAAGCCGCCAAGCCCCAGTATCAACAGACCCATCAGGATCCAGACGGCGGTTTTCGTGATGCTGTTGCCTTTGGCCATTGGGTCGTCCTCACCAGTTCGGAAGGTGTCTATGCGCTGCGGGTCAGCGGGGCAAGAGCCAGCGCCTTCACCCTTTGGAAAGCTCCGCGAGCCTGTCGAACAGCCGGTCGATGCCCGAAGCGTCGAGATTGGCGAATGCGATGCGCAGCTGAGCCTCTCCCGCGGGGTCATCCGTGGGGCAGAACATCGTGCCCGGCAGGCAAAGCACCCCGGCCTCACGCACCATCCGGGGCGCGAGTGCGGCGGAGGACATCTCGAACGGGTGGGACATATAGGCGAAGTATCCGCCGAGACCCAGCAACTCCCATCCCAGCGGGGTCAGACGGGACATCGCGGCTTCGATCGCGCGGCGGCGGGCAAGGATCTCGCGCCGCTCACCGGCGAGCCAGTCGTCAAGGTTCTGCATCCCCCACAGGGCGGCATGCTGGCCGATCTGGGCCGGACAGATGGCGACGGTATCGAGGAACTTCTCGACCTCTGCCAGGCGCGCGACATTGGCGATGATGGCGCCGACGCGGTGGCCCGTGAGGCGGTAGGCCTTGGAAAAGGAATAGAGGTGGATCAGCGTATCGGCCCATTCCGGATCCTGAAACAGATCATGCGGCGCACCGCTGCGGCTGTGAAAATCGCGATAGGTCTCATCGAGGATCAGCGCGATACCCCGCTCGCGTGCCAGTTCGAGAAAGGCGCGCAGCAGTGACGCGGAATATTCGGTGCCGCAGGGATTGTTGGGACTGACAAGCGCGATGGCGCGGGTGCGCGGCGTGATGAGCGCGGCGGCCCGGTCGGGATCGGGCATCAGATCGGCCCCGCAGGGGAGGGCCACTGCCGAGACGCCGGACATATCGAGCCACATCTTGTGATTGAAATACCATGGCGTCGGCAGGATCACCTCGTCCCCCTCGGCGCAGAGCGTGGCAATCGCGGCCGCGAAAGCCTGGTTGCAGCCCGAGGTGATGGCCACCTGTTCCGGCAGGACCTGGCCTGCGTAAATGCGGCCGGTGCGGGACGCCAATTCGGCGCGCAGGTCCGGCAGGCCCAGTACCGGCCCATAAAGATGGGCGTCGTCCCGGTTCATGGCGACCTCCGCCATGGCGGCG
>NZ_LWGH01000356.1:0-3324 GCF_001635395.1 Sulfitobacter sp. HI0129
TCTTGTCCCTCTGGCAGAGGTGGCGCCGGACTGGGTGCATCCGCTCACCGGCCTGACCGTAAGGCAGATGCTGGCCCGCCTGTCCAAGGATGACATCGACGGTGTGACCGCCTTGGAATAGGTGCTTGTAAACCGCTGGAAAGGGGCCTAGATACACTCATTCCAGCAACATCTGATCTATTGGAGCATCCCATGGCCCGCGTCACCGTCGAAGATTGTGTGGACAAGGTTCCCAACCGATTCGAACTCGTCATGCTGGCCGCGCACCGCGCCCGCGAAATTTCCGCAGGCTCCGCCGTGACCGTCGATCGTGACAATGACAAGAATCCCGTCGTTTCCCTGCGCGAGATCGCCGAGGAAACTCAAAGCGCAGACGAACTGCGCGAGCGTCTGATCGAAAGCAATCAGAGCCAGATCGAAGTCGACGAACCCGAAGAAGACGCGATGGCGCTTCTCATGGGGGCGGAACAGGACAAGCCTGAAGAAGACAGCATGTCCGAAGAGATGCTGCTTCGGCAACTCATGGCGGCGCAGGGGCAGGGCTGACGCCTTCCCCCGCCGGGGTCAGAGGCGGATGGCATGAGCAGCGCCGATATCACGGCTGACGATCTGATCACGCTGGTTCAGGCCTACAACCCGAAATCCAACGAAGCGTTGATTCGCGGTGCATTCGACTATGGCCGCGAAATGCATGAGGGCCAGTTCCGGCATTCGGGCGAGCCCTATTTTACGCATCCCGTCGCCGTCGCGGCGATCCTGACCGAGCAGCAGCTCGACGATGCGACGATCATTACAGCCCTGCTGCATGATACCATCGAGGATACGAAAGCCTCCTACGCGGAGGTGCAGGCGATCTTCGGCACGGAGGTCGCCGAACTCGTCGATGGTGTCACCAAGCTGACGAACCTGCAGCTCAATTCCACCGAAACCAAGCAGGCCGAGAACTTCCGCAAGCTGTTCATGGCCATGTCCAAGGACCTGCGGGTCATCCTCGTGAAGCTGGCCGACCGGCTGCACAACATGCGCACCATCAAGTCCATGCGCCCGGACAAGCAGTTGCAGAAGGCGCGTGAGACCATGGATATCTATGCCCCGCTGGCGGGACGCATGGGTATGCAGTGGATGCGGGAGGAGTTGGAGGATCTCGCCTTCAGGGTGATCAACCCCGAGGGCCGCGCAAGCA
This sequence comes from Sulfitobacter sp. HI0129, assembly GCF_001635395.1. NCBI lineage: Bacteria > Pseudomonadati > Pseudomonadota > Alphaproteobacteria > Rhodobacterales > Roseobacteraceae > Sulfitobacter > Sulfitobacter sp. HI0129. The sequence continues at coordinate 1,184 of NZ_LWGH01000356.1, forward strand.
TCATCCGCCGCTTCATCACCCTACAACGCGAAACCGGCGATGTGATCCAGCGCATCACAGGCGACATGCGGGTGGAACTGGAAAAGGCGGAGATCGAGGCGGAGGTCTTCGGACGGGCAAAGAAACCCTATTCCATCTGGCGCAAGATGCAGGAAAAGGATCAGTCGTTTTCCCGCCTGTCGGACATCTACGGTTTTCGCATCATCACTGACAGCGAAGAGGATTGCTATCGCGCGCTGGGCGCGATTCACCGGCGCTGGCGCGCGGTGCCGGGGCGGTTCAAGGACTACATCAGCCAACCGAAGACCAACGGCTACCGGTCGATCCATACCACCGTGTCCGGTCGGGACGGAAAGCGGGTGGAGGTGCAGATCCGCACCCGGCAAATGCACGACGTGGCAGAAACCGGGGTGGCGGCCCACTGGTCCTATCGGGACGGCGTGCGTTCGCGGAACCCATTTGCGGTCGATCCGGCTAAATGGATTGCCCAACTGACCGAACAATTCGACGCCGAAGAGGATCACGAGGATTTCCTCGAAGCTGTCAAGCTGGAGATGTACGCCGACCAGGTCTTCTGCTTTACCCCGAAAGGTGATGTGGTCAAATTGCCGCGGGGCGCCACGCCTATCGACTTTGCCTATGCGATCCATACGCGTATCGGCAACACCTGCACCGGGGCCAAGATCGACGGGATGCGCGTGCCCTTGTGGACGCGGGTCAAGAACGGCCAGTCGATCGAGATCATCACCGCACAGGGCCAGACGCCGCAGGCAACCTGGCTGGACATCGCCACCACGGGGAAGGCGAAGGCCGCGATCCGGCGCTCGCTGAGAGAGGTCGACCGTGCGCGTTTCATCAAGCTGGGGCAGGAACTGGCGCGCGCGGCCTTCGATCACGTGGACAAGAAGGTTACCGACAAGGTGCTGCGCACGGCGGCACGGCATCTGCGGCTGGATTCCCCCGATGAAGTGCTCGCCCGGCTGGGCAGTTCGGAGCTTACAAGCAGCGAAGTGGTGCAATCCGTCTATCCGGACCTCGCGCCGCGCTCATCCGACCAGATCGATTCCCGGCGCGCGGTCATCGGTCTTGAACAGGGCCAGTCGTTTGACAGGGCGCCCTGCTGCGAACCGCTGCCGGGGGAACGGATCGTCGGCATCACCTTCCGGGGCAAGGGGGTGACCGTCCACGCCATCGACTGCGAAAGACTGTCGGCCTACGAGGATCAGCCGCAGCGCTGGCTGGACCTGCGTTGGCACGATGGGAACCATCCGCCCGTCTACGGTGCCACGCTCGATCTGACGATGGGCAACGGCGCGGGCGTTCTGGGGCGGGTCTGCACCTTGATCGGCGAGACCTCCGCCAATATCTCCGATTTGGAATTCGTAGAACGCAAACCCGACTTTTACCGCCTGTTGATCCATGTCGAACTGAGGGATGTAGAACATCTTCATTCCCTCATGCTGACCCTCGAAGCCGAAGGCGACGTGGCCGCTATCAGCAGGTATCGCAACCCGGACCCCGGCCCCGGCCTTACACGGCCATCGGATGCAGGGGTTCTCAGCCCGCCGCTGGACGCCTGACTTGATTTTCAAACGCCGTGATCCAAAGCCGACATTGCGCGCATTGGCAGAGTTTCTCTGGCCCCGCGGCGGATGGGCGCGTGCCTTTCACTACGTGAAACACCGGATGCGCCGTCTGCCGGACAGCCCGGAGCGGATCGCCCGCGGGATATGGGCCGGCATATTCACATCATTCACGCCGTTCTTTGGCCTTCATTTCATCATCGCCGCGCTCATCGCGCGCATGATGCGCGGCAATATGCTTGCAGCGCTGATGGGCACATTCTTCGGCAATCCGCTGACATATCTGCCGATCGGTCTTTCGGCGCTGGCCACGGGGCATTGGGTGTTGGGCACTCAAGTTGACGCCAACGAACACCGCTCATTCGGAGAGAAGTTCATCGACGCGGGCCGCGATCTTCAGGACAATTTCGTCGCGCTCTTCAGCGGTGCGCCTCAGGACTGGTCGCATCTGGCGGTTTTCTTTGACGAAGTTTTCTATCCCTACCTGATCGGTGGCATCCTGCCGGGAATAATCAGCGCCACCGTGGCATATTATCTGTCCGTACCGGTGCTTCGGGC
>NZ_LWGH01000357.1:0-2407 GCF_001635395.1 Sulfitobacter sp. HI0129
GTACCAGTGCGCGCGGTGATCGACGCGATGGGCGGGGCCGCCGAGGGGGCGAACTTCCTCACCGGCACGGGGGGCGAAGAAATCCCCGAGGGCGTCCCGAAAGAGACGATCCAGGTCGAACGTTCGGTGCCCATGGCCGCGATGGATCACGCGATCCTCGCGTGGGAGATGAACGGAGAACCCCTGCCGCTGGCCCATGGCGGACCGTTGCGGCTGGTGATCCCGGGCTATTACGGCGTCAACAACGTCAAATACCTCAAGCGGTTGGCCCTGACCGAAGGTGAATCCCCCAACAAAATCCAGCAGACCAGCTATCGCGTGCGCCCCGTGGGCGTGAAGGGCGATCCGTCCCAGCCTTCGATGTATGAGATGAGCGTGAAGTCCTGGATCACCGGGCCGCTGATGGATGCCGCGACCGGAAAGGTCCAGATCCACGGTGTCGCCATGGGCGGGGTCAGCGACTTGGAAAAGGTCGAAGTATCGATCGACGGCGGGCAAAGCTGGGCCGAGGCGCAGTTTCTCGGTCCCGACCTCGGCCCCTATGCATGGCGGCCCTTCGTGATGATCACCGATCTGGCCGAGGGCACGCATACGCTGGCCAGCCGCGCCACGGCGAAGGACGGGCTGAGCCAGCCCGAGACCTTCCCCCCCAATGAGCGGGGTTACGGCAACAACGGCTGGCGCGTCCATGCCGTCGATGTGACCGTCAGCTGATCTGAATGACCGGCGGCACGGGGTGCCGCCGGATCCCTCACAAACCGGAGATATACTTATGACCACGCGAACGACGCCAGCCTTTGGCGGCGCAGTTTTCCTCGCCCTTATGGCAGGCGCGGCGAGCGCCGGGGCCGACCTCGATGCGGGGCGCGAGATTTTCACCGAAACCGCGCTGCCCGCCTGCGCCGTTTGTCACGCGCTCAAGGATGCGGGATCGGAGGCCGAAATCGGCCCCAACCTCGACGAATTCAAACCGACAGTCGATCAGGTCCGGGCCGCTGTGACCAGTGGCATCGGAGTGATGCCAGCCTTTGCGGAAACCCTCTCCAAAGAGCAGATCGAAACCGTCGCGCAATACGTGGCGCAGGTGACCGGCGGCGCCGATACCGCGTCGCAACCCGAATCGGAGGGCACGACCGAAGCGGCCTCCGCCGATATGGATACGGAAATGCCGGGCGCGGACATTCTGGCCGCCGGTGAGCCGGAGGCGGGGGAAAAGGTCTTTCGCAAGTGCAAGGCGTGCCACACCGTCGATGAGGGCGGGCCAAACCGGGTCGGCCCGAACCTCTACGGTATCGTGGGCGCGCCCGTCGCCTCTGTCGAGGGCTTCGGCTACTCGGATGCGCTGATCGAATATGGCGGCGACTGGACGCCGGACCGTCTTGCGGCTTTCCTTGCCAATCCACGCAAGGAGGTGAAGGGCACCAAGATGGGGTTCGGCGGACTGCGCAAGGAAGAAGATCAGGCCGATGTGATCGCCTACCTCGACAGTCTGGCAAAAGACGCGGCAGCCGACTGATCCCGCCGGAACGAACCGCGCCGACAGGCTCGCCCCCCGGAAGTGTCCTTATGACACTTTCGGGGTTTTTTGCTGGCCTCGCACTTCAGATAGCTTTTGATCAGATCGACCCTTTTTGCGGTCCCCTTCCATCGCGTCAGATAGGTGACGCCGATGGCAGCCACATAGCGATTCGCGCGTCGGCCACCAAATCCCTCGATTTCAAATTTACTAAATCGTTTTAATTTAACATCTTACAAACTATTTAATTTTTTATTTGTAATTTTTTATATATCTGCACAGTCTCTCTGAGGCAAACTCAGGAGAGCCCCATGCAAACCCGCGTCCGTATCGGCCTGCTCACCCCTTCATCGAACACGGTGATGGAGCCGCGTGTCGCCGAGCTGCTGGCCGAGCTTCCGCAGGTGACCGCGCATTTCGGGCGTTTCCGGGTCGTCCGTATCGCCATGAGCGACGACGCCTTGGGTCAGTTCTCCTTTGAACCGCAACTGGCCGCTGCCGATCTGCTCGCGGATGCCAAATGCGATGTCATCGCCTGGGGCGGGACTTCCGGGGGCTGGCTGGGCGTGGAAAACGACCGCGCATTGTGCCACGCGATCACGGAAAGAACGGGCGTTCCGGCCACGACATCGACGCTCGCAACGCTCGATGCCTTCCGCGCCATGGGGGCAAGCCGTTACGCCCTGGCGACGCCCTACCTCGAAGAGGTGCAGAACGCGATCATCACGAATTTTGCCAAAGTGGGCTTTGACTGCGTGCATGAACGCCACCTCGAAGACCCCGGCAATTTCACCTTCGCCCAGTATGACGAGGACACGATCGCCCAAATGATCCGGGAGGTGGCGGCCAAAACGCCCGACGCCATCACCGTTTTCTGCACCAACTTCGACG
>NZ_LWGH01000358.1:0-3216 GCF_001635395.1 Sulfitobacter sp. HI0129
CGCTCTTCCTTTGAATGATCGGGCGCGAGGACTACCCTGAAGGTAACGATATAAAGTCAGAGGTTCCCATGCGCCCCATTCAGAAATTGTCCATCCCCTTGCTGCTCGCCGGTCTCGCCGCCGCCCCCGCGCTTGCCGCGCCCTGCGGGAATTCCGCCGGGGGCTTCGAGAACTNGAAAGCCGCCTTTGCACAGGAAGCCGCCGCGGCGGGCGTAGGCCAGCGCGGCCTGAACGCACTGGCGGGCGCGCGCTATGCGAACGGGACCATCGCCGCCGACCGCAACCAGAAATCCTTCAAGTATTCGCTGTCGAAGTTCATGCAGGTCCGTGGGGCCGACACGATCGTGGCGCAGGGCCGCAAGCGCAAGGCGCGCAATGCCGCCTTCTACAATGCGCTCGAACGTCAGTACGGCGTTCCGGCGGGCGTCCTGCTGGCCATACACGGAATGGAAACCGGCTTTGGCGGGTTCATGGGCGACAGTTCAGTCGTCTCCGCCATCACCACGCTGGCCTATGATTGCCGCCGATCCGATTTCTTTACACCCCACGCCATTGGCGCGCTGAAGCTCGTTGACCGTGGCGCGATCACCGGCAACACCAAGGGGGCCAAACATGGTGAGCTGGGCCATACCCAGTTCCTGCCGGGCAATGCCCTGCGCTACGGAGTCGACGGTTCGGGCGACGGGCGGGTGGATTTCTACGACCTCGCCGATGCCATGGCCTCCACGGCCAACTTCCTGCGCCAGAAAGGCTGGCAGCCCGGCGCGGGCTATCAGGAAGGCCAGCCCAACTTTAACGTCATCAAGCAATGGAATGCCGCGGGCGTCTATCAAAAGGCCATCGCGATCATGGCAGCCAAGATCGACGGCTGACGTCCGGAGGCCAAGGTAGCGGGTTCACGGCGCGGTCACTGCCGCGCCGTTTTCAGCTTCATCATCGGCTTCCTGAACCCCACGGCGCAACACCCATGTATGGATGGTAAAGACCGCCGCGTTTGTCTCAGGCAGGCGCAGGATGCACTGGCGTTCCGACCGCAGGTAGGGCCGCGCCTCCCCCCGCCGGGTCCGGTAGGGTTGATGCAGGTCCGGATCCGCATAGGCCAGCCGGTTGAAGCGCCAGAGCGGTCGCCCGGGGCGCACCCCGTCGAAAAGGCGCTGCACCCGCCGCGCGATGTCGCTGTCGTATTCCGGCACCGTATCGTGAATCCCGATAAGGGGCCGGCCCGCCTTGTCCGCCAACCGCCATGACGCGGGAAAGCACAGCACCGCCCCCGTCAGCACATGCTCATCGCCCCGTTTCTGCAGCAGGCAGATGTCCTCCTGCACGATCTGCCCCAGCGTACGCAGCGGATTGTCAAAGTCGAGCGGCTGCACATGGCCGTCCGGGCAGGTAATGCCCCCGTCCGAGCGGTGGAACCCCAGCCTTGGCAGTAGCGCCAGCGCCTCACCCAGCACCTCTTGGGCGGCGGGGCGCGCCGCTTCTTCCAGATAGAGGACATGCGCGCCCGGATCCTTCAGAAGCGCGCGGCGATAGGCCATCTGCGCGCCATATGCCTCGTCCACCCGCAGCCAATCCGCTGCACCGCAGGGCGCGATACCCGGAAGGCGCGGCATGTCACCGGCCATTTCCACGGGCAGCCGGGGCTGCAGAATTTCCTTCACCGAGACCTCCATGCGCGGAACCTGTCGCAAACCGACCGTCTGCGCGTCGGAAAACTGTACGTCGGCTCCGGAAATACGCGGCAGGCTTGACGAAGGCAAACGGAGTGATCGCATGAACAGTCATTTCCGCGATACGCGCAAGATCGATCCCGCCCGGGGGGCCTGCCTTGGCGACGGGACACCCAATGATCCAGACCGGGTGGAAATCGGGCCCACGCGGCTCGCCTTCGACGAATGGCGCGAGGCGGGCCTCGCCCTGCCCGATCTGCCCGCGCTGCGGCGCTACCGCTGGGAAAGGCTGACCGCGCATATCGTCGCCCGCGGCTACGCGGGCCTGCTGATGTTCGACCCGCTCAACATCCGCTACGCCACCGACAGCACCAACATGCAGCTGTGGAACACCCACAACCCGTTCCGCGCCGTGCTGCTTTGTGCCGATGGCTACATGGTCATCTGGGACTACAAGAATTCGCCCTTCCTGTCGGAATTCAACCCGCTCGTGCGTGAGCGGCGCGCGGGGGCGGATCTCTTCTATTTCGACCGGGGCGACAAGGTGAACGTGGCCGCCGATGCCTTCGCCAACGAAGTCCGCCTGCTGCTGGCCGAACACGGGAACGGCGACCGGCGGCTCGCGGTGGATAAGATCATGCTGCACGGCATGCGCAGCCTCGAAGCACAGGGGTTCGAGATCATGGAAGGCGAAGAGGTCACCGAAAAGGCCCGCGCCGTAAAGGGCCCGGACGAGATCGCCGCCATGCGCTGCGCCTCCCATGCCTGCGAAACGGCGGTGGCGGCCATGGAACACTTTGCCCGAACCCACGCGGGCGATGGCACAACATGCGAAAACGACATCTGGGCGGTACTGCACGCAGAAAACATCCGCCGGGGCGGCGAATGGATCGAAACGCGGCTGCTCACCTCCGGTCCGCGCACCAACCCGTGGTTTCAGGAATGCGGCCCACGCGTGGTGCAGCGCAACGAGATCCTCGCCTTCGATACCGATCTCGTCGGTGCCTATGGAATCTGCGTGGACATCAGCCGGACATGGTGGATCGGAGAGCGACCGCCCCGCGCCGACATGGTGTCGGCCATGCGCCACGCCCATGACCACATCATGGAGAACATGGCCCTGCTGAAACCCGGGATCACGATCCCCGAACTCACCGCCCGCGCGCACAAGCTGGCCCCGGAATTCCAGCACGGCAAATACGGCTGCCTGATGCACGGTGTCGGGCTCTGCGATGAATGGCCACTGGTCGCCTACCCCGACAAGGCGGTGGAGGGCGCGTTCGACTATCCGCTCGAAGCGGGCATGGTGCTCTGCGTGGAGGCGCTCGTCTCCCCCGATGGGGGCGACTTTTCCATCAAGCTCGAAGATCAGGTTCTGGTGACGGAGGACGGATACGAAAACCTGACGCGCTACCCCTTCGATCCCGCCCTGATGGGCGCGGGTTAATCAGCCGGTCCCGCGCCTCGCAGCGCCTGCGACAGGTCCTGCCACAGGTCATCGACATCTTCGATCCCGACCGACAGGCGCAGCAGCCCTTCGGGAATG
>NZ_LWGH01000359.1:0-3675 GCF_001635395.1 Sulfitobacter sp. HI0129
CACAACTGCACCCCCATTCCCCTCAAACGTGTGGCCGCGACCAAAAAAGTGCGGCTGCCGTGCGAACTTTTCACGTTCTTCGGGGTTCTAGCAGGATAGGCGCGCAAACAGTCGGAGCAACAGTTGGACGATCTCACTTCCATCCGCCGATCCCTGCGCTTCCTGGTCATGATCGCCCTTTTCGTGACGGCCTATTTTGCCAAAGACCTCATCCTTCCGATCCTGCTGGGCTTTCTGCTGGCCCTGACGCTCAGCCCGGTCTCGCGCGGGCTGCACCGGTTGGGGGTGCCGCATGTGGTCTCGGCCTTTCTGCTGGTGCTGTCGACCTCTGCTGTGATCTTTGCAATCCTTGCGGGCACGGCGGGGACGGTCGCGCTCTGGAGCGACGAGATCCCGCGCATGGGCAACGAGATCCAGCAAAAGCTGCGGGGGATGTCGGACGCGGTGGAAAACGTCCGCGATGCCACGGCGGAAGTGGAAAAGATCAGCGGTGAAAAGGACGACCCTCAGGAGGTTGTGGTCAAGCAGCCCTCCCTGATGGACAGTGCTTTCGACACGGTCGCGACGGTCGGCGCCACCCTTGCGGTCACGCTGGTCCTTGCCATTTTCCTGCTGTCCTCGGGGGAGTTGTTCTACCTCAAGCTGGTACAGGCCTTCCCCACGCTCAGCGGTAAGAAACGCGCGCTCACGACCGTGTACAACGTCGAGAGGCGGGTGTCGCGCTACCTGCTTACGATCACCATCATCAACGCGGCTCTCGGGCTCTGCGTGGGCATTTACCTGACGCTGCTCGGGGTGACGAACGGGGCGGTCTGGGGGGTCGCCGCATTCCTGCTGAACTTCCTGCCCTATCTGGGGGGCTTCATCGGTTCCGTGCTTGTGGGGGCCTTTGCCATCGTGCAGTTCGACAACCTCGGCTATGCGCTGCTGGCCCCGTTGGGCTACCAGATCCTCACCGGGGTGGAGGGGAACCTCATCACCCCCTACCTCGTGGGGCGCAGGCTCGCCATGAACACGGTGGCGGTGTTCCTGACCGTGGTCTTCTGGGGCTGGCTCTGGGGGTTGGCGGGGGCGCTGGTGGCGGTGCCCTTCCTCGTGGTGTTCAAGGTCATCTGCGAGAATTTCGAGCCCCTGCACACGGTGGGCATGTTCCTGTCCGGCGAGGATACGGCGGAAACCATCAAGGAAGAACGCCGCGCCCATGACGCGGCATCCCGGGGCTCCTGAGGTCCGGCTAGGCCGGGCAGTGGATGCCGCCCGGCGTTGGCCAGCGTCAACCTGCCAGCGATGGCAGCCAAAGCACGATGGACGGGAATGCGACCAGCAGGGCGATGGTGACGGCGTCCGCGACGAAGAAGGGCATCACCCCGCGGAACACGTCCTGCACACTGAGATCGGGGCGCACCCCGGCCACCACGAAGCAGTTGAGCCCGATCGGCGGGGTGATCAGACAGAACTCCGCCATCTTCACCACGAGAATCCCGAACCAGATCGCGGCCATCGGTCCCGACATGCCAAAGGTACTGTCCGCGGCGCTGACGAATTCGCCGCCGTTCAGGGCCATGACCGCCGGGTAGACCACCGGCAGCGTCAACAGCAGCATCCCGATGGCATCCATGAACATGCCCAGCACCGCATAGGCCAATAGAATGCAGATCAGGATCAGCATGGGCGACACGGCGAGCGATGAGATCCAGTCCGCGAAGGCCCCGGGCAGGTCCGCGAAGCCAAGAAACCGCACGTAGATCAGCACGCCCCAGATGATGGTGAAGATCATCACCGTCAGCTTTGCGGTTTCCAGCAAGGCGTCCTTCAGCTCCGCCCAGCGCATACCCCGGATCAGCGCCATGCAGAACACGATGAAGGCCCCCACGGCACCGCCTTCGGTCGGTGTGCCCCAGGCGTCGCCGAAGGGGTTGTAGACGAAGAAGATGATGATCACGACGACGGCGACGATGGGCAGGGCCGCCGGCAACGAAGCGAAGCGCTGGCCCCAGGTAAAGCCGCGCACCGGGGGGCCCACGTTCTTCCAGATCATGGCGATGCCGATGATCAATATGCCGTAGATGATGGCCGAAAAGGCCCCCGGTATGAACCCGGCAAGCAGCAGCTTGCCCACGTCCTGTTCAACGATGATGGCATAGATCACGAGGATCGCCGACGGCGGGATGAGCGAGGCCAACGTACCGCCCGCGGCAACCACACCGGCTGCGAACTGCTTGTTGTAGCCGATCTGGAGCATTTCCGGGATTGCAATGCGCGCAAACACGGCAGCGGTGGCGACCGAGGCACCGGACACGGCGGCAAAGCCCGCCGTGGCGAACACGGTGGAAACGGCAAGCCCCCCGGGCACCCATGCGAACCAGCGTTTGGCCGCCTCGAAGAGCGCCCGCGTCAGACCCGCGTAATAGGCGAGAAACCCGATGAGGATGAAGGTGGGGATCAGCGACAGGGTCTGGCTCGATACCTTGGAATGGGGCACCTGCCCCGCCGTCTTGATCGCGACCGTCAGCGCCCAGCCGAACTGGTCCCACTCCATTCCCCGCTTGGCCCAGAAGATCCAGATCAGGCCGACGAGCCCGGCCATCGCCGCGGCGAAGGCCACGCGCATGCCAAGCACCACCATGACCAGCATACCGCCAGAGACCCACAGGCCGATTTCAATTGGTTCCATCAGTCGTGTCCATCCAGATGTTCGGCCTCGGCCATGGCCTGTTCGGCGGCGGTTTGTACCAGTGGCACCGCGACAGGGTGCTCAAGCCCCAGCACCATCGCGCGCCCGTAGCCCCAGATTTGCAGCAGCAGGCGCAGGGCAAGCACCGAAAAGGCCACCGGCACCACCAGTTTCGACGGCCAGATGGGCAATCCGATATCGATGGAGCTGTCACGGCTCCACATGGGAACGCTCAGATCGAAGCTGCGGTCGAAATGCGCCCATGATCCCCAGACCAGCGCGACCATCAGCAAGAAGATCAGGATCACGGAAACCAGTTCCGCAGCCCAGAGCGCGCGCCCCCGCAACTGCCCGATGAGGATGTCCATCCGCACATGGCCGCCGTTACGCTGGGTATAGGCGATTCCCATGATCGCGATGAACGGCATCGCCGCCTCGATCCAGTCCACGTAACCGGCAAGGGGGGAGGAGAAAAACTTGCGTCCGCCCACCGACCAGACCGCCAGAACCATCAGCAGGAAGACAGCGATGCCCGAAATCAGGGCGAAGAATGTTTCGAGTTTCAGCAAGACCCGATCCAGCCGACTGAGCAGGCTATCGTCGGTCAGCACGGCGGAGGAACCTGCCATGGTGGTATTCCTTCAAATGTGTCCGGGGAACCGAACGGCGGGGCCGCACCGATGGCACGGCCCCTGAGTGGTTCAGTTGGACATACGCTCTTTTTCCAGCGTTTCCTGAACGAGGTCGTAGAGTTCCTGACCCGGAATGCCTTGGGCTTCCATGTCCTTGATCCATGCCTCGCGTGCAGGATCGGCGGCCTTTTCGCGGAAGGCCGCGATCTCTTCCTCGCTGAATTCGACCTTCTGGACGCCCTTTTCGTCAAGGATGCTGTCCCACTTCTTCAGCAGCTCGCCATAGTTGGCGAGGTAGTGATCCAGCGCCTCGTCGACGGAGCTGTCCAGCGCCGCGCGCTCCTCATCGCTCAGGGCGTTATAGGCGTC
>NZ_LWGH01000360.1:0-8028 GCF_001635395.1 Sulfitobacter sp. HI0129
GGTCATCAACATAGGCCACGAGATTGGCCTGGATGATGGCGTCACTTTCCGAGAGTGTGAGTGCCTGAACAGCGGCGACCCGGTCCATCTCGCCGGTCTCCTTGTCGACCACGACCACGAAGGTCTCGGTCGTCTTGAGCGGAAAGAGGCTTGCGCCCGCGACCATGCCGGCAACACCAACCAGCACGCCGGCCGCCGCGACGAACCAGGCGAAGCGCTCGCGCCGCCTTGGCCCGTAGATGAAATCCGCCTCGAAAGCGTCGCGATCATGGCTCGCGGAAGGGGTTGTGGTTGTCTTCACGTCAGTCGTCTTTCACATCAGGGTTTGCGGAAGGCCTTGGCGGCGGAGAGGAGCGCGCCGGGGCTTTGCCGGATCACCTCACCGGTCTTCACCACGCCCGCATTGGCCATCTGGTTCAGCTCATGCGGGGACTTGCCGGTGACGAGGCGCGAGGTTGCGCCCGTGCCATACTCCCGCGTGTTCACGAAACCCTGACGCGCGAGGCCGGTCAGACCCACGGCATTCGAGGCAATGCCCACCACGCCGGTGAGATTGGACGCGATATAGGGAACGGAAGCCATGATCCCGGCGCTGAGAATGAGGATCACGAGGAAGGGCAGGATGAGGCTGACGGTCTCGACATCGCCGGGATCGGCGGAGGCGTCGCCGATGGCCTCGGCGATGGCGACGATGATGCCCGCAGCCCCGGCTGCGGCGACCGGCATGAGGGCATAGCCGATGGTGGCGCGGGTCCAGGCCTCGAAGAGGGACTGGGTTGGTTTGAAAAGCGAGGTCACGATCATGAAGGGGGCGATCACGATCATCAGCGCGAAGACGATGCGGGCGAAGGCGATGATGCCGGCAGTGACGGCGGCAAAAACGGCGGAAAGGACAAAGAAAATGGCACCCAGGACCGCCCCGAAAACCCAGCCCGCGCGGTCTCCGATCGTGTCGCCATAGGCGGTGATGCGGGCGACCATGTTGTCTAGGCTCTCATAGACCCCGGCCTCGTCGCCCGAGCCGGTGAGCGCCAGGATCGAGGCGCCAACTGAGTCGGGGACCTGCGTGACGATGTTATAGATGACGCTGAAATTGTCCCAGCTCTGTGCGAATATGCCCACGAGCGCGACTTTCATCCCGAAGGCAAAGCCGGTGCCGAAGGGCAGGGGGCGGAGTTGCATCACCACGTTGATCCCGAGGAGCACGACGAGGAGCGCGGCCCCGGCGGAGATCACGTCGCCGACCGCGCCCGCCGAGGAGACGAACCCGTCCTGCGCCACGGTATCCACCGCCGCATCGATCTGGCTCAGGATGTCCCGAATGACGCCCATCTATTCCGCACAGGCCTCCACAACTTGCGCCTCGAGCGCGTCGGCCTGCGCGTAGAGATCGAGCACCTTGAAGGGCAGGCGCGGGTTGTCCGAGGTCTGGAACCGGGGCAGGGCGTCAAGCGCCTGATCCCAGGTGAACTGATCCAGCAGGCAGGTACAGGTTTCCGAGGCAAGCGCCTCCTCGGCAATCAGGATGCGCAGGATCGCGCGGTAGCCATTGCGCAGATAGGCAGTCTCGGCCAGATCGGCAGAGGCCTTCGGGGCACGGCAGGCGTCGGCCTCGTCCCGCGCGATAGCCATCGCGTTGAAGGGCGTGTCGCCGGAAGGGTTCGTGCTCGGGGTCTGGGCCAGCGCGGCACAGGGCAGGGCACTCACTACAAGTGCTGCGAGACCAAGTGCCCGAACTGAAGCCAAGCTGTGGATCATGGACATTTTCATGGATCCACCGCCATCGAGCGGAACTTGCGTTCATCCGCGAGGGTTGCGGCATCGACGACGCCGAGCTGGCCCGCACTGACGCCCTGGGCGGCTTCGAGCCGCCAGATCTGGGTCAGGATGATCCCGAGCTCGGCGGTGACGCGCGTGTTGAGATCGACGGCGGCCTTCAGCCCGTCCTGATCATCGATCAACCCGACCATGGTCTCGAGCCGCTCGAGGCTTTGCCCGGCCTCTTCGTGGCTTTCCTGCGCGGCAACCGAGAGCATGGCACTGGCCCCGGCAGAGGCGGCGATGCGATTGTCGGCGGGCTGGTCGGAGCCCGAGAGTGTTCCCAGTCGTTCCGACGTAAAGCCGCTGCCCGTCAGCACCCGCTCGACCGAGGCCGAGAGTTCCGCGCCCGGATTGAAGCCACTCAGGAAATCGCCACTCGCCAGCGACTGCGCGGTGTTGAGGGGGGCGACCAGTTTGCCGCGGAGCGCACGGAATTCCTCGACCGTCGCGAAGAGTTCACCCAGACCGCTGCCCTCGATGAGCGAGGTCAGTTGCGCCTCGAGGTTTGTCAGCTGCGATAGCTGGGTTTCCAACTCCAGCCGCATGGTGGCGAGCTGTTGCATCTGGACATTCAGATCCTCGGCCATGTGCTCGAGTTGGGCTACGAGCTGGCCAAGCGCTGAGCCGTCAAAGGTCGGCACACCCTGGGCCGTTGCGGGCGAAGAAAACCCGAGTGTGGTGACCGCAGCCACGGTCAGGAGAAGCTGTCTCATTCGGGAACTCCCATTTGCATGAAGTCGCGCTCGGCCAGCCGGTCAGCGACGAGGTGCTGCGCATAGGCCGCCTCGCGCTGCTGGTTTGCCGCCATCAGCCGGACGCGGAGGTTGAGGATGCGACCGATCTCGGCCTTGGCGTAGGTGTTGAGCTCCCAGGCCGCCTTGGCATTGGGTTGCGCGTCGATCTGCAGGATGATCGCGCGCAGGCGATTGATGACCTGCTCTGTGGTGGCGGAACTGTCGGCGGCGTAATAGACGCCGGCCTCGGAGATGCTGGCATACTCGGCCAGCGCAAAGTCCGAGGGCGAGAGCGTGCCGAGCGCATCGGCGCCGCCGACCACGGCAAGGTATTCGTTGTAAAACTTGGAGATGTTGCGCACATAGCCTTGGGTCTCGGCAAAGGGCGGCACGCCACCATATTCGATCACGCGTCCCGGACCCGCGTTATAGGCCGCGAGCGCATGGGGGATGTTGCCGAAGCGATTGAGCTGGGTGGTGATGTAGCGCGCGCCGCCGCGCAGGTTGTCTTTGACATTATAGCGGTCGACGCCAAGATCGGAGGCGGTGCCGGGCATGAGCTGGGTCAACCCATAAGCCCCGACCGGACTTTCGGCGGCGACGTTGAAGCGGCTTTCCTGCTTGATCAGGGCCTGGAAAAGGCAGCGCCATTGGGTGGCCGAGAGACCCGCGCGGGCCACACCGGGGGCGCCTGCGAATTCCCCCGCGACCTCGACGATCATCATCTCGACTGTTTCGCGGCCCTCGCCGAAGAGGCGGCTGTTCATCGGGCTAGGGTCGGTATTGGGATAGACCGCCGCCACGCCAAAGTCCGCATTGCCTTCGAGCGCGCGGATATCGAAGCCGGGGCCGGTGATGGCCGCCGTCATCTCTTCGAGGACGCGCAGCTGGTCGGCCTGGACTTCGGCCAGCGTGGACTCGGTCCGATCCTTGTCCTGCTGGACGCCCAGATCCTCGGCCAGCGCCGTCACCCGGGCAATGGCGCGACCGATCGCGGAATTGTCCTGCGTTGGCACGCCCTGGGCATGCGCGGGCAGGGCGCCGAGGCCGAGACAGAGTCCGGCGGATATGATCGCGGCGCGGCTCATTCCGGACGGGGCAGGGGCTCGAAGCTGCAGTCGGGCTTGGGCGCCTGCTGTACTGGTGCGCCCATGGTCGAGAATGAGAGGGTCGAGCGCGTGACCTGCGGCTCGCCGTTTCGACCGAAGCAGGGCGAGGTTTGTTCGGTGTATTTTTCGCAAGCTGAGAGAAGGCCTGCGGCGGCACAAAGCGCGAGGAGGGGTTTCGAACTCATATAACATGTCTCCAGAAATCAGGATTGGCGCGCCAATCGGCGGGCACACGGGCCTCGCCGGTGGCGCCGCCGCCAAGGATGGGGAGGAGGGTGCCGAGGGCGGAGAGATCGGCATCGACAAAGACGCTGTCGCCCGCCGAGCGCACGAGCGCGATGCGCTGGCCGATTGTGGGCTGCACGAGGAGGGCAGCCTCCTTGGCGTTCACGCGCAGAAAGTCGTAATCGGAGATCGTGGCACGGTCGTTCGGGAAGAGGATCTGGGTCGGGACCGTCTCGACGATGGTCTTGCCGACGCGGCTATCGCGCAGCTGGCTCGGATACTGCGTCATCATGATCACGACGCAGTTCATCTTGCGCAGCGTCACCAGCCAGTTTTCCAGCCGCGCGCCGAAGTAGGGATCGTCAAGCAGCTTCCAGGCCTCGTCGAGGACGATGATGGTGGGGCGGCGATCCTCGACCACACGTTCGATCTGGCGGAAGATGTAGGAGAGCACCGCCATCCGCTCGGTGGTCATGTCGAGAATCTCGGTCATGTCGAAGCCGATGATGTCGGAGGCCAGTTCGAGCCCGGCACCATGTTCCGGCTCGTCGAAGACCCAGCCATAGCGGCCGCCCGGGGCCCATTCGGCGACGCGGGACTGTAGCTCGCCATCGTCGTCGAGCGATTGAAACAGCGTCTCGAAACTCGCGAAGCGCCGGAGCGAGCCCTCGGCATAGGCATTTTGCGCGACCGCGCTCTGGATATGGCGGGATTGTTCGCCCGTGAGGGTTCCGCCCCGGGAAAGAAGGGTCGCCAGCCAGTCCGAGAGCCAGGCGCGGCCCCGTTCGTCGATCTCGGTCATCAGCGGGTTCAGGCCCGTCGGCACGCCAGCGCGGATCTCGTTGTAGCGCCCGCCAAGCGCGCGGACCGCCATCTCGAGGCCGCGATCCTTGTCGAAGAAGAAAAGCCGCGCGCCGACCCGCTGCGCTTGGGCTGCGAGGAAGGCGGTGGTGAGCGTCTTGCCGGTGCCGGTGCGCCCCAGCACGAGCGTATGGCCGACGGTCGGTTCCTTGCCCGGGTTGCCCGCCTCGTGAAAATTGAACCGATAGCCCGAGGTGCCGACGGTTGGCAGGACCGAGATGGTCTGGCCCCAGGGCGATTGGTTGGGGCCGCGCCCCTCGACGCTGCCATGCAGGGCGGCGAAATCCGCGAAGTTGATCGAGGAGATCGGAGTTTTGCGAGCGCGATAGCCAAAGTTGCCGGGGGATTGTGCGAAGTAGGTGGCTTTCAGCGCCATGTTCTCGCGCACGATCACCGACATGATTTCCTGGCCCACGCGCTTGATCTGGGCTGCAGCGCGCTCAAGCGTATCGCGGTCGGGCGCATAGACGGCGATCGACAGGTGATGATCGCCAAAGGCGATCCGTCCCGCCTCCTGATCGTCGGCGGCCTGGCCCAGTTGTTCGCGCAGAGAGACGGCGGCATCGTCGGAGGCGTGCATCTGGCGGATGATGCGCTGGATGCGCTCGGCCATGATGTTGTTCGGGATCGGGCTGAAGGAGTTGGTCAGCACGATGTCGAGAGGCAGGTCGAGCGCGTCGAGCAGCGTGACGTCCGTGAGCGCCGGATAGGTTTTCATCGAAAAGAGTGCGCCGTATTTGACCTGGCCGGTCACGGCGTCGGTCAGGGTGACGACATCGCCGTCGAAGGTCGCGCGACAGTTGCTCAGGGTGTGCGAGAGGGGTAGGGCGCTCTGCCCGAAGGCGATGGGGGAGAAGCTGCCGGCGTTCAGCGTATTGAGGTAGCCCAGCCATTCACCGCCCGACTTCGTGAGCCTGACGGGGTTGGCCGAGGCAAGCGCTACCTCGAAGAAGCCCATGACCTCGTTCAACTCCTGCAGGCGTGTCGCGCGGTCCTTGACCCAGGCCTTGCGGGCCAGCGCACGCAGGAGGGGAATGCGGGCCGAGATATCGGGCCGCCGGATGACGCTGAGATAGAGTTGGCGCTTGGCCGGGCGCAGGTCTTTGACATGGGCCTGCCAGCGCGCATCGATCGCGGCGGCGAAGCTGTCCCCCTCGAGGGGGCGCATTCCGAGATCCTGCGGCACGGAGATGCGGTGAATGTAGAAGCCGAAGGCGTTGCCGGTCTGGGCGACGATGGCAGCGACTGCACGCTTGAGCGCGTCGAGCCGGGCATCTTCCGTGGTCATCGGGTTGAGCCCGTCGAGGCGGAGGGTCGCCATAAGGTCGCCCTCGCGCAGTACCATGACGTCGTCAGCCGCGAGCGCGAAATACGGCAGGTGCTCGGCGAGATAACTCTCCCGCGTGAACTCCCCCCCGCCTGCTTGATGCAGGGCGGCCCCAAAAGTGGAAAGTGTGCCCGCATCAAGCGCCAAAGCTGTCGCCTCCATGCAGGGCCCTGTTCTTCGTCGGACGCACTGATCCATAGGAGACGCGCAGGACCTCGAAGAAATGCGGCTCGCGGTCGGCGACAAACCAGAGGATCGGATAGGCGACGAGACCAATCAGGAAGAAGACCATCGACTTCGTCCAGATGAACGGCAGAACGACCCCGGTCGTCAGCACCACGAGGTATCCGACAGGGAGACCCAGATACTTGGGCGGACGGGCGAGGCCCAGAAAAAGGGGGGATCGTTCTGCCACTGCTCTACTCGGATCTCAGGAGAAGCCGTCGACGATGGTACCGGCCGAGAAGATCAGCACGATCCCGATGATGACCGAGGCGAACCAGCCCCAGTTGAGCCGCCCCATCATGCACATGAATCCGGTGCCGATGACCGCGAGCGTGGCAACCGCGATCCCGATGGGACCGGTCAGCGCGGCCTCGACGGTTTCCAGCATGGTCTGGATCGGTGACAAGTCCTGCGCGAGAGCGGGCGTTGCGAGAGCCGCCAAGGTTGTGGCGATGGGCAAGAGGCGGCTGAGGCAATGTCTGAGCATGCGAAGTTCCCTTGTTTTACTGAAGTTCGATAAGGACGGGCGCGCGGGCCGGAACCTGGTTTGCGACACGGATGTCCGGCGCGGAAGCGGGAGGGCCTGCCAGCCGGGACCGGATCCGGTGGATGCGCGCGATGTAGTCGCGGGTCTCGGTGAAGGGGGGGATGCCGGAATACTCGACCACACGGTGTGGCCCGGCATTGTAGGCTGCCAGCGCCAGGTCGATGTCCTTGAACGTGGCGAGCTGGGCGAGCAGGTAGCGCGCCGCGCCATCGAGGTTCTGGGAGGGATCGCGCGGGTCGACCCCGAGTGCGCGCGCCGTGTCGGGCATCAGCTGGCCCAAACCATAGGCGCCCTTGGGGCTGACGGCGGTCGGATTGTAGCTGCTTTCGGCCTCGACCAGGGCGCGGAAGAGGATCTGCCAGTCGTCCGCATCGAGGTCGACCTGCCGCAGGGCGCGGTTTCCCTTGTGGCGATCTGCCGTGGCGTCGATCAGGGAGAGGATGCCGTCGCGACCGGAAGGCGGCGTGGCGTCCAACGAGGCCAGAACGACTTCCGCCTCAGCACTATCACCCAGCCTCGCCCAGGCAGGTGGTTCGCCATGAAAGATCCAGCCGGATGTCCGGGCCGTGCCGTCACGGCCGAAGGCGATGACGTCAGCCGCGCTCCTCGAGGGTGATGCTGTAATCAGGACCAAAGCGCAGATCGCGCCCGTCACCGAACTCGAAATGATGTTTGAAGAGCCCCGGCCATATGTTGAAATACCGCGGCTCGGGACCGTGTGGGGTGATCCGGGTCGAGACCAGAATGGCTTCCGGCTCACCCTCGCGCAGGTAGATGCACTGGTAGCGCGGCTTGCCATCGTCGGTGAACCCCACGAGTTCATACCGGCAGCGGAACGCGATGCCTTCTTCTTGAAGGTCTTTCACACCATCGATGGTGATCAGGATCTGGTTGCGCGCTATCGGCATGTTCGGACTCTCCCCATGAGAGCCCTTCTACTTCACGACACTAAGGCCATAAAGTCATATAGAGTCAATACGACATATTGCAGATAAATACATATTGCGCGATAGTCCGCGCAACTTTTGCGGGAGAGTGACATGAGACGACAAGTGATGGCGGCGGCGATGGGGGTGATGGCAGTGTTCGGAGCCCCGGAGAAGGCGCAGGCCTATGACATCGACTGCGCCATCATGCTCTGCATGGCGGGTGGGTTCCCCCCGAGTGCCGTTTGTGCCC
>NZ_LWGH01000361.1:0-945 GCF_001635395.1 Sulfitobacter sp. HI0129
TGCAGGGTGATCGCGACAAGCTGGAACAGGACCGCGATCACCGAGGGGATGACGGCAGCAACGAACATGGTGATGACGAACTGCTCGGTCATGAAAGCATAGATCACCATCACCACCGAGGGCGGGATCATCATGCCGAGCGTACCGCCCGCGGCGATGGTGCCAGCGGCGAAGCTCTGTTCATACTTCCGGTCGATCATTTCGGGCAGCGCAACGCGCGTCATCGTCGCCGTGGTCGCCATCGACGAACCGCAGACCGCGCCGAACCCGGCGCAGCCGAGGATCGTCGCGAAGGCAAGTCCACCGCGCCGATGACCGAGGAAGCTGTAGGCCGTGCGATAGATATCCGCCGAAAGCCCGCTGGCGGTGGCGAAGTTGCCCATCAGGAGAAACAGTGGGATGACGATCAGGTCGAGGCTCGCCAGGGACGAGGCAGGCTCGGTCGCCAGCAGGCTCAGTGCCGGTTTGATGCCGACCAGCGCGGCAAAGCCCACGCTGCCCGAGATCGCCATGGCGATACCGATGGGAACGTGCAGCAGAATGAGGGCAAACATGCCCAGAAGGCCGAGGCCGACCAATGCAAGGGGATCCATGGCGGTCCTACACTCCCAGTGTTTGTTCAACCGGCGCGTCGACGGGGGCTGGACGGATCACGCGCAGATAGAGAAGCCCCGCCTGAACCAGTGTCGAGACACCGAACAGCACCGTGACGACCCACCACCAGGGCCCGGGGGCGAGTTGCAGGATCCATGTCCGTTCGCCGGACTGACCCAATTCGATGGTGTAGCGGGCAAATTGCCAGGTCAGCGCAGCGAAGAAGAGCACCGCCAGCAGATCCCCGAAGGTTTCAAGCCATTTCTCTGCCTTCGGGCCGAAGGCATGGCCGAGAAAGCGGATCTTCGCATGGCCGCCAAGCTTGAGCGACATCGGGAAGAAACTCGCGAT
>NZ_LWGH01000362.1:0-5014 GCF_001635395.1 Sulfitobacter sp. HI0129
GCTTCGATCCGGGCCATTGCTTCCGTGGTGCGGGTCGAGGCGACATCCTATGACGTGCTGGTGGATCATACCGACGTGGGCGCCGGTTGGGCCACCGAAGCCGGCCCGGTGGCCGAGACCGATACCCCGCAGATCGACCGGATCACCATCCCGCTGCATGAACTCAGCGCCCTGCCCAAGGCATCGCAGCGTCTGCTCGATGACAGTGCCTTTGACATCGAGGGGTGGCTGTCGGGCCGGATCGCGGACAAGTTTGCCCGCGCGGAGGCGGCAGCGTTCCTGACCGGGGACGGCATCGACAAGCCGCGCGGCCTGCTGACCCATCCGACCGGGCATAACGACGTCTGGACCTGGGGCGAGATCGGTTATGTGCCCAGCGGGCAGGACGGAGCGTTGAGCCCGGATTCGATCGTCGAACTCATCTATGCGCTGGGTGCCCAGTACCGGGCCAATGCGACCTTCGTGATGAATTCCAAGACCGCCGGGGTGGTGCGCAAGCTGAAGGACGGTGACGGGCGGTTCATGTGGACCGATGGCCTTGCCGCCGCCGAACCCGCGCGCCTGATGGGGTATCCCATACTGATTGCCGAGGACATGCCCGATGTCGCAACGGATTCGATGGCCGTGGCATTCGGGGATTTCGCCGCTGGCTATACCGTGGCGGAACGTCCTGACCTGCGCATTCTGCGCGATCCGTTCAGCGCCAAGCCGCATGTGCTGTTCTACGCCACCAAGCGCGTCGGCGGCGACGTGAGCGATTTCGCCGCCATCAAGTTGCTGAAATTCGGCCTCGTCTGAGCGCGGTCGAATTCGGAAGCGGCCCTGCCGCTTCCGGTCCGGGCGTGCATCGCTCTGGTCATGCCCTGTCTAGCTGCTCCCTCCGACCGAGCAGGGCTGGCCGATGTGCGCCCGGCTTTTGCGAAAGCCAAAGATTTGGAGACGTTCCATGATGTTGATCGACGAAACCCCGGTGCCGGACACCGCCCTGCCGACGGCGGCCTTTGCCGCGCATCTTCGGCTGGGCACAGGTTTCGGGCAGGAGGACCTGCAGGCGGAAGTACTGACCGAGTTCCTGCGCGCTGCCATCTGCGCGGTCGAGGGGCGGACCGGAAAGGTTCTGCTGGCGCGCCGGTTTACGTGGTCAGCTGCGTATTGGGCGGACCGGGCGGCGCAGGCATTGCCCGTGGCCCCGGTGCGGGAGGTGCTGTCGCTGGTGCTGGTCGGGCAGGATGGGGCACAGACCCTGGTGGCGCCGGAGGTCTATTGGCTGGAACAGGATCGCCAGCGCCCGCGTCTGCGCAGCACCGGCCCCGGCCTGCCGCGCATCCCCGCGGGGGGTACGGCACAGATCGAGCTGGAAGCCGGGTTCGGCGCAGCCTGGGACGAGGTGCCGCCCGATCTGCGGCAGGCGGTGATGCTGCTGGCGGCGCATTACTATGAATACCGGAACGATACCGGGTTGAGCGGGGGCTGCATGCCTTTTGGTGTGAGCAGCCTGATCGAACGCTACCGGTCGTTCCGGTTAGGCATGGGGGCGGTACGATGATCGCGCCCGTCCTGTCGCGCCCGCTGACGCTGGAGACGCCGGAGCGCACCGCTGACGGTGCAGGGGGCTACACCCAGGTCTGGACGGCGCTGGGCGTTCTCTGGGCAGAGGTTTCCGCCCGGTCGAGCCGCACCGCCGAGAAGGGCGGCGCCGCGGTAAGCAGGCAGTCCTACCGGATCGTGGTGCGGGCCCGCCCGATCGGAGCGCCGGATCGGCCCACGCCGGTTCAGCGGTTCCGGCAGGGCAGCCGGGTGTTCCGTATCCTTTCGGTCCATGAGCGCAGTCCGGATGGGCGCTATCTGACCTGTATCACCACGGAAGAGGTGAGCGCATGAGCTATGCCGTTTCCAGTGCCCTGCAGGAGGCGATCTTCGACCTGCTGCGGAACGATCCGGGGCTGGCCGCTTTCGCGGGGGAGGCGATTTTCGACCAGGCGCCCGCCGGGCCGCTGCCCAACCTATACGTCACGCTCGGGGAAGAAAGCGTGCGCGATGCGTCTGACCGGAGCGGAACCGGCAGCCGGCATCTGCTGACGGTTGAGGTAACGACAGACAGCGCCGGTTTTCGCCGAGCCAAGCAGGCGGCGGGCGCGGTCTGCGACGCGCTGCAGGATGCCCGGCCGAGTTTGTCACGCGGCAGGCTCGTGACCCTGCGCTTTGACCGGGCCACGGCGCGGCGGCGGGACAGGGGCGAGACGCGCCAGATCGTTCTGCGGTTCCACGCGCGGGTCGCAGACGACTGAACCAAGGGCACCGGGGTGCCGCAAACATTAGCTGCAGGAGAATGACGATGGCCGTGCAAGCAGGCAAGGACCTTCTGGTCAAGGTGGACATGACGAGCGACGGGCAGTTCGTGACAATCGCGGGGCTGCGGGCCACGCGGGTCAGTTTCAACGCGGAGACCGTCGATGTCACTTCGCTGGACAGCGAAGGCGGTTGGCGCGAATTGCTGGCGGGGGGCGGCGTCCGCTCGGCGGCGATCAGCGGATCGGGTGTGTTTCGCGATGCCGATACGGATGAGCGCGCGCGCCAGCTTTTCTTTGATGGGCTGACGCCGGATTTCCAGATCATCATCCCGGATTTCGGGCTCATCGAAGGACCGTTTCAGGTTTCGGCCATCGAATATGCCGGAAACCACAATGGCGAGGCGACGTTCGAGTTGGCGCTTCAGTCGGCGGGGCCGCTGGTATTCACGCCTCACACGGGGGTCTGAGGATGGCCAACCCATGGCGCGGAGAGGTCGAGGTGGTGCTGGACGGCAGGCCCTACAGGGCGCGGCTGACCCTTGGGGCGCTGGCGGAACTGGAGCAGGCGCTGGGCGAGCCATCGCTGGTGGCTTTGGTCGAAAGGTTCGAGACCCGGCGCTTTTCGGGCGGTGACGTGCTGGCGCTGTTGCAGGCGGCACTTGCGGCGGGGGGCAACCCGGTGGAGGCCGACGCGCTGCACCGGGCCGAGTTCGACGGCGGACCGATGGCGGCGGCCCGTGCGGCGGCCGAACTGCTCGCCCGCGCCTTCACGGTGCCTGAATGACCACCGCGCCCGCGTTCGACTGGGGCGCGCTGATGCGCATGGCCTTCGGACGGTTGGGGCTGGAGCCGGACCGGTTCTGGAAGCTGACGCCGGCAGAGTTGCGGATGCTGCTGGGCGAGGGGGCCGGTCTGCCCGCGATGACGCGGGACGGGCTGACCGCGCTGATGGCCGCGTTCCCGGATGACAAGGAGGAGGGCTGAATGGCCGATTTCGACGAGACGCAGGATCTGGAGAGCGAGGCGGAGGCGCTGAACCGTACCTTGGCGCAGACGGGAACGCTGGTCGCGGGGTTCGACAGCGAGTTGCGGCGGATGCAGACGTCCCTTGCCGCGACGGGCAAGGATGTGGCGACCCTGGAAAAGGGGTTGAGCCGCGGGCTGCGGCGCGCTTTCGAAGGGATGACCTTTGACGGTGTCAAACTGTCGGATGCGTTGCGGGGCGTGGCGGAAAGCCTGTCGCGCACCGCCTACCGCGCGGCGATCCGCCCGGTGGCGGATCATGTGGGCGGGCTGGTCAGTCAGGGCGTGGGCGCGGCGGTGGAAAGTCTGCTGCCCTTTGCCAATGGCGCGCCGTTTTCGCAGGGGCGCGTGATGCCTTTTGCGCAGGGCGGGATCGTCTCGGGGCCTGTCAGTTTTCCCATGCGTGGCGGTGCGGGCCTGATGGGAGAAGCGGGGCCGGAGGCGATCATGCCGCTGGCACGCGGGCCTGACGGGAAACTGGGCGTCAGGAGCGGCGGCGCGGCCCCTACCATCGTCATGCATATCACCACGCCGGACGTGCAGGGCTTCCAGCGCAGTCAGAGCCAGATCGCAGCCCAGATGGGGCGGGCGCTGTCGCTCGCCGACCGCAACCGCTGATCGGAGACGCAGATGAACTTTCACGATGTACGCTTTCCGCCTTCGCTGAGCTTCGGGTCCATGGGGGGGCCGCAACGCCGGACCGATATCGTCACGCTGGCGAACGGACATGAAGAGCGCAACACTCCGTGGCGCCATGCGCGCCGGGTCTATGACGCGGGGCTTGGGATGCGCTCCATCGACGATATCCAGACGCTCATCGCCTTTTTCGAAGCGCGGGCTGGGCAGATGTATGCCTTTCGCTGGAAGGACTGGTCCGATTACCGGTCCGGTCGCGCCTCGGCCCCGATCGCTTTCGACGATCAGAGCATCGGTTTCGGGGATGGCACGAGGCGGGAGTTTCAGTTGCACAAGGAATACCGTTCGGGCGCGCAGACCTACAGGCGGCCCATCGCGAAACCGGTCGCGGGCAGCGTGCGGGTCGGGGTCGAGCAGGACGAATTGCGCGAGGGCGTGGAATATGAGGTCGATCCGGCCACCGGGATCGTCCGTTTCGCGCATCCACCCGATCCGGGGAGCGAGATTTTCGCGGGTTATGAATTCGACGTTCCCGTCCGCTTCGACACCGACCGTATCCTAACGTCCGTTTCCAGCTTTCAGGCGGGTCAGGTGCCCAGTGTGCCGGTGATCGAGGTGCGGATATGAGCGGAGCATCGATAGTGGATACGCCGGAGCCTCAGGATAGCGGCTGCACCACATTGTGCCACGCTTGGCTGCTGACGCGGCGGGACGGCAGGCAATTCGCCTTTACCGACCACGACGTTGCCCTGAGCTTCGACAATGTGACCTATCGCGCGGATGCGGGGTTGAGTGCGCTCGCCCTGTCGCAGGGCACCGGCCTTTCGGTCGACAATACCGAGGCGATTGGCGCGCTGTCCGATGCGTCGATCACCGAGGCCGATCTGGAGCAGGGCCGCTTCGACGATGCGGAGGTTCTGTGCTGGCGCGTCAATTGGGCGGATCCATCGCAGCGCTGGCTCCGGTTTCGGGGCACACTGGGAGAGGTGCGCAGGGCCGGGGGGGAGTTTCGGGCGGAACTGCGCGGGCTGACCACGGCGCTCAACCGGGAGATGGGGCGGGTT
>NZ_LWGH01000363.1:0-3115 GCF_001635395.1 Sulfitobacter sp. HI0129
CTTTCGTCATGCGGGCCTTCGACCTCGAAGCGCAGATCTTCGGCAAGGCGCTCATCCGCAAGACGCTGGAAAGTGACCGCTCGGATACCGCCGCGCTGGTGAACCGCCTGACCGATCCCAACATCCGCGAGATGCACATCGAGCTTGGCTTTGCGCCGGGCGGCGGGGGCAGCGCGAATTTCAGCGACCCCCAATGGCAGGCGGACATGATCGAGCGTTTCAAGGAACGCATATTGCTCAACACCGCGGCGGAGCAGAACACCGGCGCGGGGCTGGCGCTGGAATTCAAGGCCAAGGCCGGCGAGATCAACACATGGTTCGACGTCCTGAAGGACAAGGACATCGCCAAATTCATGCGCACCGCGCTCGGCCTGCCGAAAGAAGTCGTGCAGGTGGACATCGACCGGCAGGTCGAACTGTTCAAAGCGAAATTCGATATCGAAAAGCTGAAGGATCCGGCAGAGGTGGATCGCTTGGTGAAGCGGTTCTCGGCCGTTTACGACGCGCTCGAAGGGACGGCGACCGCCAACAATATCGCGGTCACTCTGATGCAGGGCGCGGTTTCTGCCGGGCAGGGGGGCGGGTTCAACATCATCACGCTCGATATTCCGTCCATCGTGCAGGGCGGATACAACCGCTACCGCTGACCGCGCATAGCGTCATTCGAAAATCTCGTCTTCTTCGTCGGTGTGCGAAGGTAACTGGATCAGACCTTGATCCGCCAGCACCTTGGCGTAATCCACCATCGTGGTCTGGGCGGCGTTCACATCGCGGCCCCGCACCGGGCCCGTGGCTTCCATTTCGTCCATCAGCATCTGGCGCGACCGCTGCGGCAGGCAGGACATCAGGTAATCGCGCAGCTCCTTCTTGGCCCCCCGCATGGCGAGCGGCAGGGTGTCGCCCTCCAGCCCCCGCATGACCTGCGCCAGATCCTGCGTCGACAGGCGGACAAGATCGTCGAAGACGAACATGCGCTGTTTGATCGCCTGAAAGGTTTCGGGGATGCGCTGGTCGAGGGTCTGTGAAAGCTGCTCAAAGGCCTGCACGTCGAGCTTGTTGAACATGTCGGCCATGCGCTGATGGGTCTCGGCAGCGCTGGTGTGGACCGTGTCGGACATGATGTCTTTTTTCAGCGTTTCCTCGATCTGGCGCATCATGTGGATGGGCACTGCTTCCATGCCGACCATGCGTTCGGCCACGTCGTACATCCGGTCGGTGCCCAGGAGGGGCAGCACCTTGGCCGCGACGGAGGTGTCGATATTGTTGAGTATCGCCGCTGCCGTCTGGTCGTGTTCGCCTTCGAGGTAGTTGGCGATCACCGACTCGTCGAGCGAGGCGAAGCGGCGCCAGGTTGCGCTCTGCCGGTTATTGCCGCGCACGGTGTTCAGCAGTTCGGTTACTTCCTCTTCCGGCATGAACTTGCGCAGCAGCGCCTCCGCCGCGGAAAGCGACCCGGTGACGGAGCCGGTGCCGGTGATCACGCTTTCGGTGAATTCCGACAGCACGTCCTCCACGATTTCCGCCGGGATCGGGCCAAGGCGGCTCATGGCGTGGGTGATGCGTTCGATCTCTGTCGTGGAAAGGCGCTTCATCAGGTCCGACCCGGCCTGTTCACCGAGGCAGAGAAAGGTGATCGCCGCCTTGGTCGGGCCGGTCATGGCCCGGACGGCGGCGCTGGGTTTACGGGCTGCGGTGGGTGAGTTGGGGCTAGGGGACATAGTGCTTTCCTTTGGACCGTATCATCCGCCCGCGAGCGGGACGTAACTTTCAATCAGGGAGCCGGCCAGCATGTACCAGCCGTCGATCAGAACGAAGAAGATCACCTTGAAAGGCAGCGAAATGAGGACGGGCGGCAGCATCATCATCCCCGCGCTCATCAGGACGGAGGCGACGATCAGGTCGATCGCAACGAAGGGCAGGTAGATCAAAAAGCCGATGGTAAAGGCCCGCCGCAGTTCGGAGATCATGAAAGCCGGGACCAGCTGGCGAAAATCGGCCTCCTCCGGGGTGGTGGGCAGGGGGGTGTCTTCGGTTTCCGTACCGTCGGAGGAGACATCGAGAAAGAGGGCATAGTCCCGCGGGCGGGTGTTGACGAACATGAAGGCGCGGAAGGGGGCCGCGATACGCTCCATCGCCTGTTCCTCCACCAGCGTGTTTTCAAGCAGGGGTACGACACCCCCTTCGTAGGCGTCCTCGAACACCGGTTGCATGACGAAGAAGGTCATGAACAGCGCCAGCGAGGTCAGCACGATATTGGGCGGGGTCTGGTTGAGCCCGAGCGCGGAGCGCAGCATCGACAACACGATGACGAAGCGGGTGAAGCTGGTCATCACCACCAGCAGCCCGGGCGCGATGGAAAGCACGGTGACCAGCGCGATGAACTGGACGATGCGGCCCGAAAGGCTCGCATTCTCGTCAGTGCCCGGTGCCGCCTCTCCGATCGCGTCTGAGATCGCGCCCAGAAAGCCGCCGTCCTGCGCGGCGGCCATACCGGCCCCCGCACAGAGCAAGAGCCCCGCAAGGCCCGGCAGGCGCAGGAAACGGCCTGCCTTTCTGAGGCTATCAGTCAGCCGCATGATCCTTGACGATCTGGGTCAGCGAGACGCCGAGCCGGTCCTCGCCCACCTTGACGAGATCGCCCCGCGCCACCAGCCGGTCGTTGACCATCAGGTCCACCGGCGCGCCGATCTTGCGGTTCAGCTCCACGATGGAGCCGCGGGTCAGTTCCAGCAGCCGTGAAATCGGCATCCGCGCATGGCCCAGCACGATCTGCACATCGAGGCCGACGTTGAGCATCGCGTTGATCCCGTTGCCCGCGTTTTCATCCCGCGTGGCCAGCGCATGGCGCGTTTCCTCGGTATCGAGTTGCGGAAAAACATTCCGCGCCACCGCCTCGGCGGCGGTGCGTTCGGATGCGGCGGGGGCCGCTGCCTCCTCGGTCCCCGTCTCTTCGGGGGTTTTCGCGGTATCGGCGGAGGCTTTCGCTTCCTTGTCCTGCGGATCAGACTTGTCCATGTCCACCTATCTCCTTCCGGGCGCCCTGCGCCTTTTCGCTGGTCTGCCGAAACTCGGCCAGCAGCCGGTTGCAGATCTGTTCGAACCCATAATCGAGCCG
>NZ_LWGH01000364.1:0-5160 GCF_001635395.1 Sulfitobacter sp. HI0129
CTCAACAGTCACCCGGTAGCGCTTGACCTCGAAGAGATCGGGCATCCGGCCAAGGGCCTCGCGCGCCAAGAGCTCAAAGCTGGCCTGCGCGGTATCGTAGGAATAGCCCTGCCCCTCGCGGGCCTTCACCTCTTCGAGAATACGCGCAAGGGCCTGGTCGCCCGGCGCCACCTCCAGCCCCGCGCTGGCCAGCCGGCGGCGCAGGTTCGATTGCCCCGCCTGATTGGACATCGGGATGACGCGGGCATTGCCGACAAGACCCGGGTCGATGTGTTCATAGGTCGAAGGATCCTTGAGGATCGCGCTGGCATGTAGGCCCGCCTTATGCGCAAAGGCCGACGAGCCGACAAAGCCCGCCTGTTTCATCGGTACCCGGTTCAGGATCTCGTCCAGCATGCGGCTGGTGCGCGTCAGCCCGGCCAGCGCCTCGCGGCTCACCCCGGTCTCGAACCTCTCCGCATAGGGTTCTTTCAGCATCAGGATGGGAATGAGCGCGGTGAGGTTCGCGTTGCCGCAACGCTCCCCCAGACCGTTCAGCGTGCCCTGTATCTGCCGCGCGCCCGCATCCACCGCCGCCAGCGTGCAGGCGACGGCGTTTTCGGTATCGTCATGGGTATGGATGCCCAGCCGATCCCCGGGAATGCCCGCCGCGATCACTTCGCCGGTGATGCGCCCGATCTCGGACGGCAGGGTGCCGCCGTTGGTATCGCAAAGCACGATCCAGCGCGCGCCCGCCTCCAGCGCGGCCCGGACGGTGGCCAGCGCATAGCCTTGGTTCGCGCGATAGCCGTCAAAGAAATGCTCCGCATCGAACAGGGCTTCGCGACCTTGCGCGACCAGATGCGCGACCGAGCGGGCGATGTTCTCTGTATTCTCTTCCAGTTCGATGCCCAGCGCAGTGCGCACCTGAAAATCATGGGTCTTGCCCACCAGACAGACGGATGGGGTCCCCGCGTTGAGCACGGCTGCGAGGATATCGTCATTCTCCGCCGAGACGCCCGCGCGTTTGGTCATACCGAAGGCGGTCATCGTGGCCCGCGTTTTCGGGACCGCATCGAAAAAGGCGCTGTCCGTCGGGTTGGCCCCGGGCCAGCCGCCTTCGATGTAGTCCACGCCCAGCGCGTCGAGCGCCGCCGCGATGGCGAATTTCTCATCGGTGGAAAACTGCACGCCCTGGGTCTGCTGCCCGTCGCGCAGCGTGGTGTCGTAGAGATAGAGGCGCTCGCGGGTCATCTGAGAGCCTCGAGCTTGTCGGGATCGAAATGTTCGAGCTTTTCGAAGGCCGAATTGGCTTCCGCGGTATCCAACACCTTGATACCGGCAGCCAGAAGACCATCACGGATGGCGTCGGCTTCAGCGAAGTCACGCGACTGCCGGGCGGTCTTGCGGCGTTCAAGGAGGATCAGCAGCGTTTCCTCCTGCGCCGGGGTGAAGGCATCCGAGCCATCGTCCTCGCCGGCCCAAGCCGGCACGTCATTCCCCAGCAGTCCAAGCATCTGCAGGGCCGCGGCAAGACCCGCGGCATCACCCTCTCCCGCCAGGCGATGACATTCTGTCAGTGCCGCGTGCGTGTTCAGATCATCTGCCAGATGCGCCAGCAGCGGGCCGGACACCTCCCCCGCTACGGTGCCATCCACCTGCGCGTACCACTTCCGCAAAACGCGCGCGGCCTCGTCCCGCTTCTTGTCGGTCCAGTCCATGGGCTTGCGGTAATGCGTGCTCAGCATCACGAAGCGAATGACCTCTCCCGGTACGCCGTCATCCAACAGGTCGCGCACGGTAAAGAAGTTGCCGAGCGATTTGGACATCTTCCTGCCCTCGACCTGCAGCATCTCGTTATGCATCCAGATGTTGGCAAAGTCGTGCCCCGCGCATTTCGACTGCGCGATCTCGTTCTCGTGATGCGGAAACTGTAGATCGATCCCGCCGCCATGGATGTCAAAGCGCGGCCCCAGTATCTCATGCGCCATGGCGGAACATTCGATGTGCCAGCCGGGCCGCCCCCTGCCCCACGGGCTGTCCCAGCCGGGCGTCGCCGCATCAGACGGCTTCCACAGAACGAAATCCATCGGGTCTTCCTTGTAGGGCGCGACCTCGACCCGCGCGCCCGCGATCATGTCGTCGACCGACCGACCCGACAACGCGCCATAGGCGTCGAATTCCCGCACGCGGAACAGCACATGCCCCTCGGCCTCGTAGGCATTACCTCGCGCGATCAATCCTTCGATCATGGCAATCATCGACCCGACGTAGGCCGTGGCCCGGGGCATGTGATCGGGCTCCAACGCACCGATGGCCGCCATATCCTGCAGGAACCAGCCAATCGTCTCCTCGGTGATCTCGCCGATCTCGCGGCCGCTCTCTGCGGCGCGGGCGTTGATCTTGTCGTCGACGTCGGTGAAGTTGCGCACATAGGTGACGTTTTGCGCGCCGTACACCTGCCGCAACAGCCGATAGAGAACGTCGAACACAATCACGGGGCGCGCATTGCCCAGATGCGCCCTATCATAAACCGTGGGACCACAGACATACATGCCCACCTGTCCCGGCGTGATGGGGGCCAGCACCTCCTTGCGGCGGTGGGCGGTATTGTAGAGCGTGATCTGCGGGTCGTTCTGCATGGGTCGTCCTTGCGCGGGCGGTTACGCGGGTCTGGCGCGGGCTTGGCACATTTTTGTCGGGAAGAAAATGACGACGCGCCGCCCGCAGAAAGGCTCAGCGGCAAATGGAGGGGGAAATCAGGGAAATCCGGTGCATGGTCATGCCCTTGCATAGCAACTGCGCCCGGCCCCGCCAAGCCCGGACGATTGACAATCGCCAGCCGCTCTGCGCCCCTGCGCGCGACAAATTACAGGAGGCCGACATGAACATATCGACACGGATCACCGGGCTTCTGGGCGGCGGCTCGGACGGTTGGGGCGTCTTCAACCGCGCCCGCGCGATGATCGCCCAAGGCATTCCCGTCACCGAACTGACGATCGGAGAGCATGACATCCGCACGGCAGCCCCCATCCTGCAGGACATGCACCGCGCCGCGATGGCGGGCCACACGGGCTATGCCGCCGTGCCGGGCACCGCCCATCTGCGCGACACCGTGGCCCAGCGGGTCGAGGCGCGCACCGGCGTGCGCACGACGCGCGACAACGTGGTGATCACGCCGGGCGGGCAATCGGCGCTCTTCGCGGCCCATGCCGCGACCTGCGACCCGGGCGACGTGGCGCTCTACCTCGATCCCTACTATGCGACCTACCCCGGCACGATCAGGGGCGTCTCCGCCATTCCCCGCGCGGTACCGACCCGGGCGGAGGATGCGTTTCAACCCCGCGCCGCCGATATCAACGCGGCCGCCGAAGGCGCGGTCTCGCTGTTGATCAACACGCCCAACAACCCCACCGGCGTTGTCTATTCGCGCGAAACGCTCGAAGGCATCGCAGACGTCTGCAAGAAACGCGACCTCTGGCTCATCTCGGACGAGGTCTATGACACGCAGGTCTGGGAAGGCGAGCACCTGTCGCCCCGCGCCCTGCCCGGCATGGCGGAACGCACGCTTGTCGTTGGCTCCATGTCCAAATCCCACGCCATGACCGGCTCGCGCTGCGGCTGGATCGTAGGGCCGGAGGACGTGGTGCATCACCTCATCAACCTCGCCACCCATACGACCTACGGTGTGCCCGGCTATATTCAGGATGCCTCCGTCTTCGCACTGACTCAGGGCGCTCCGCTCGAAGCCGAAATCGCCGAACCTTTCCGCAGACGGCGCGCATTGGCGCAGGAAATCATCGCCGCGCAGAACACGGTCTCGCTCGTACCGGCGCAGGGGGCGATGTACCTGATGCTCGATATCCGGGCCACGTGGCTTTCGGGCGAAGCCTTCGCCGAAGCGCTTCTTGACCGGCATCACATCGCGGTCATGCCCGGGGAAAGCTTCGGGGAGGCCGCCAAGGGCCATGTGCGCGTCGCCATGACCATCGAGGATCGGGCCTTCACCGACGCCCTGCGCACGCTCTGCGAGTTTGCCCGCGAAGGTGCCGCCACCCCCGCCTGACCGCCCCTTCACCCTTTGACAAATACTCCGGGGGTCCGGGGGCAGCGCCCCCGCAGGGAACCGATACGAAAAAAGCCGGGTGCGGTCACACCCGGCTCTTATCTTTCATCATCCCGTGGGATCAGAAGCGGAAGGACCCGCGCACGGTCACTGTCGTCGCTTCGACCGCGATACCGGTCGTGCCGATGTCACTGAAATCGTGGTACAGCACTTCGCCGCCCAGATCGAAACTGTCGGTCAGGCGATAAGCCATGCCCACACCGCCGAAGCCGCCGGTTTCATCCCCGAGGCTGGTATCGGCGCGCGCGACACCGCCGGTCGCATAGAGCAGCGTCCGCCCAAAATCGTAACCGCCACGCAGTTTCAGGCGCGCGATTGAATCGAGCTGCGCCACACCGCCGCCGAAATCGGCGTCTGACGTGTCATAGTCCACCTCGCCGCCCAGAACGAGCGTGCCGAAGTCATAATCGTAACCGGCGTGCACGCCGCCGATAGCGCCGTCGCCGCTCAGGTTACCGTCGATGTCGGCATAGCCCAGCTGACCACCGGCATAGAAACCGGTCCAGTCATTGGGGTCAGCAAAATCGACCGGCGCGGGCGGTGCGGTGACGATCGGGGGTTCGACGACCGTGGGCTGGAGGTCTCCAGCGATGGCGGCGGAACCAAGGGCGCTGCCGCCCAGAAGGGCCGCGGCCAGAAGTGTGGAATTTCTCGGTCTTGAAAACATGCTCGTACCTTTCCGGTCCTTTGTCGAATTCGTCTTGATATGTGACTTGATATGTCTTGCCATACCCCATGAACGCCCCAGCCCTACAAAGGTTTTCGCAGGTCACGCAAACGTGTTCGGTGACGTGGAACCTTTCCGCCACGGTGGCGAAATGTCGCAAACTGAACAGGTGTCGCAAACGGAGCAGACGCGCGCCCTGTCGCCACCCATCCTGCGAGCCAACCGGTTTGCAGGGATGACCCGGATGAAGGACGAACTTTGCATCATCGCACGCGTCAGCCGCACCATCGGCGCCCTGCGCGGGCGTGCGGCCCGGGGGGCACCGGCGGCCTGAACCCCCCGTCGCCGCCCTGACCCTCCATCCGATCCGGAACCCAAGATGACAGAC
>NZ_LWGH01000365.1:0-19897 GCF_001635395.1 Sulfitobacter sp. HI0129
GAAGATGGAGCTGATGGAAATGCCCATGACAGCGGCAAAGGTGTAGAACACCAGCTGCGCCGTCGCGGCGGACATTTTGTTGATCATCGCGCCGAAGCCGAAGACGAAGGCGAGGGGCGCGAACATGACGACCCATTTCAGGGGCGAAGCATAAAGCGTGTAGCCGAACTGGGTCAGGTATTTATCCGTGCCCATCTGGGCGACGCCTGCCGCCGGGTCGGTGGTCACGGCGAGGCCGGAAATCGCCCAAGCGGCTGCAAAGGTGATGAGCATGCCGATCGACATGGTCCCGTACACCTTGTTCATATGTGCGCGCAGACCTTCGTCTATAGCGGCGGCGCGCGTTCCGGTTTGTGACCGGATTGTATTCACGTCAGCCATGTTTTGTTGACCTCCAGGTAGTAAGTGAGATGGCGAAAACCCTCCGCCACACGGTTGAACCGAATATCGTGTCAAGGGGGCGCGATTTCAAGGGTATTCATGAGCACTCGCCTACGGTTGTGCGGTGGCGTTGCCCTTGGTTCTTCAATGGCACGCGCAATCGGCAGCTGGCCTCTTTCTATACGACGCAATCAGTACGGGAGCGTACAATCTGGGGGTGATTGCCTGTGGGGCCGATCTCCTGCCTGTTTAAGAGGTGAGTTGGGATGCCAATGCATTGAGACGGTGCAATTTAAAATGCTTTAAGTGGACGGCACTTTTCGGCCACTTTTCGCGGTTTCCATTACCTTAAGTTGTCCCGTGGCAGTCGACACAATACCATTTTCATGTAAATATGTTTTGCGTGAAACACCCTAAGGGGTATGCTGCCACCAGTTGCACTACTTCACGTTAGGTCTTTTGGACGAGTACGCGCGGGCAATTTGGATCTTGCGCATGAGATATCGGGATTATGAAAATTATGGCACATAAAGTTGACGTTCATGTTGGTAAACGGATCCGGCAACGCCGCTGGCTTACCGGGATGACCCAGCAGAAGCTGGCCGAGCTGGTAGGGATCAAGTTCCAGCAGATCCAGAAGTACGAGACAGGCGCGAATCGGGTCAGCGCCTCCCGCCTCTGGGACATTGCGGATGCCCTTTCCGTGCCCGTGGGTTTCTTTTTCGAAGGAATGAACAGCGAATCCGATGGCTCCGGCCGGGCGGATGACGTTCCTGCGGACCTGATGTCCGACAAGGAAGCGATGGAACTCGTGCGGTCCTATTACGCGATCCCCGAGCAGCAGCGCCGCCGTTTGTTCGAACTGGCCCGCGTGCTGAGCGACGTGGCCTGACGATAATTTCTCTGAGAAGTTTCTGAGCGAGAGGCCGCTGCACCGCGGGCCGAACATCGGAAGAGACAAAGGCGCATGCGGGGGATATTGCCTTCGCAGGCGCGAAATGGCACCTGCTCTTCATGGTGACACCCGACGATTTCGATCCTGACATTGCTGCCGTGGCCCATGCCATGGCCGATGCCGCCCGCGCAGCGATCCTGCCGCATTTCCGCAGCAGTGATCTGGCGCAAGAATCCAAACTCGTATCCGGTTACGACCCGGTGACCGTCGCTGACCGCGCGGCAGAGCTTGCCATGCGCGATATCCTTGCCGCGCGTCGGCCTGAGGATGCGATACTGGGCGAGGAATACGGCGCCTCTGCCGGCAGTTCCGGTCTGACCTGGGTTCTCGATCCGATCGACGGCACCCGCGGCTTTGTATCCGGGACACCCACATGGGGCGTTCTGATTGGTGTCAACGCCGGGGGCGCGCCCTTCTACGGGATGATCGACCAGCCCTATATCGGTGAGCGTTTCGAAGGTGGCCCGGGTATCGCGCGCATGTCCGGCCCCCGGGGGGAGGCCATGTTGAAGACGCGCGACACAGGCTCCCTCGGCGATGCCGTGTTGTTCACGACCTTCCCGGAAGTCGGCACCCCGCAGGACAGGGCCGGTTTCGACGCCGTCGCCGGGCAGGTGCGGCTCGTGCGATACGGGATGGATTGCTACGCCTATGCCTTGCTTGCGGCGGGGCAGATCGACCTCGTGATCGAGGCGGGATTGCAGGCTTACGACATTCAGGGCCCGATGGCGGTGATCACGGCAGCGGGGGGCGTGGTGACGGATTGGCAGGGCGGTCCCGCCGAAGCGGGCGGCCGTGTCGTCGCGGCAGCCAACCCCGCACTTCACGCGCAGGCGTTGGATTTGCTGGCCGCGCATTGACGCTTTCGTTAACCTTCGGTATCATTTTTTCACCTGCCGGTTCTTGTTCCCGTTTTCCACCGGCTCTCTAAGCATCATGAGACGGGTCTAATGGACTTTTAGATGCCGGAGCTATTGATCAGGAACGCGCAATCCATTCTCACGATGGACGACGACGCGCGGGAACTTCTAAACGCCGACATCCTGCTGCGTGACGGAAAGATCGCCGCCGTGGGCGCGGGGCTGCCCCGGGCGGAGCGGGAAGTGGACGCGAGCGGTTGCGTTGTGACCCCGGGCCTCGTCAATACGCATCATCATTTGTTCCAGACGCTGACCCGCGCGGTGCCCGCAGGGCAGGACGCGCCGCTTTTCGACTGGCTGCGCGCGCTCTATCCGGTCTGGGCACGGATGACACCGGATCATGCGCATGTCTCTGCGCGCGTCGGCCTCGCGGAACTGGCTCTTTCGGGGTGTTCGCTGAGTTCTGATCACCTTTACCTCTATCCCAACGGCATTCGGCTCGAAGATACGATCGAAGCGGCGCGAGAGGTGGGGCTGCGCTTCCATCCCACCCGGGGCAGCATGAGCATCGGGCAAAAGGATGGCGGTCTGCCGCCAGATGCACTCGTGGAAGGCGAGCTCGCCATTCTCGAGGACTGCATCCGTGTCATTGACGCGTTCCACGATCCCGGCGAAGGCTCCATGTGCAGGGTCGGCATCGCCCCCTGTTCGCCCTTCTCGGTCAGCCGCGAATTGATGCGTGATTGCGCGCTGCTGGCCCGCGACAAGGGCGTGATGCTGCATACCCATCTGGCAGAGAACGACGAGGATGTCGCCTATTCGCTGGAAAAGTTCGGCTGTCGGCCCGGCCAGTATGCCGAGGATCTGGGGTGGGTCGGGTCCGACGTCTGGCATGCCCATTGCGTCAAGCTCGATGCACAGGAACAGGCGCTTTTTGCCCGGACGGGCACCGGCGTCGCGCATTGCCCCTGTTCCAACTGCAGGCTCGCGTCGGGGATCGCGCCGGTACGGGCGATGCTGGACGCAGGCGTTCGCGTGGGGCTGGGCGTCGATGGTTCCGCCAGCAACGACAGCGGCAACCTGATGACGGAGGCCCGCTTTGCCATGCTGCTGCAGCGGGTGGCCCACGGCGCGGACGCGATGAGCGCGCGCAAGGCGCTGGAACTGGCAACCCGGGGCGGCGCAGACATGCTGGGCCGCCCGGATTGCGGGCGCATCGCCGTCGGAAAGCGGGCGGACATCGCTGTCTGGGATGTCTCCGGCGTGCAAAGCGCCGGATCATGGGACCCCGCCGCCTTGCTGCTGGCCGGGCCAACGCAGGTGCGGGATCTTTTCGTCGAGGGCAGGCAGATCGTATCGATGGGGCAGGTCCGGACAATCGACATGGAGGCCACCACGCGCGAAGCGAACCGTCTGGCCCGAGGGCTGGCCGAAAGTCTCTAGACCGGGATCGTTCCGGGATCAGCCTGTGCGGCGGGTGCCCGCGACCCAGACATCCCGCACCGCCCGGTCGTCGCCCATCATGATCGTGGCAAAGATACTGTCCCAGATATCCCGGGCCTGCGCCGCGCGCTGTGCAATGGCGGGGGTAGAGGCCAGATCGAGCACCGTGATATCGGCCATCATGCCCGGCGCCAGCGTGCCGAGGCTGTCCTGCAGATGCAGTGCGCGGGCTGAACCGGCTGTTCCCAGCCAAAGGAGTTGTGCCGCGTGCAGCGGGGCACCGCGCAGCTGACCGATTTCATAGGCAGCCGCCATCGTCCGCAGCATCGAAAAGGATGAGCCGCCGCCCGTGTCCGTCGCAAGGCCGATGCCGATACCGTCGCGGGCCAACCCGAAGGTATCGAAAAGGCCAGATCCGATGAAGGTATTGGACGTGGGGCAATGGACGACCGCAGCGCCGACCTCGCGCAGCCGGTCCCGTTCGCGCGGCTCAAGGTGTATCGCGTGGCCATAGACCCCGCGCTCCCCCAGCAGACCGTGCTTTTCGTAGGTATCGAGATAGTCCCGCGCCTTGGGGTAAAGGCTGCGCACCCATTCGATTTCGTCGAGCTGTTCGCTCAGATGGGTCTGCATCAGGCACTCCGGCCGCTCCGCCCAGAGCTGCCCCAGTGCGTCAAGCTGCGCGGGCGTCGAGGTGGGCGAGAACCGCGGCGTGATGGCATAGCGCGCCCGGCCTTTCCCGTGCCAGCGGTCGATCAGGGCCTTGCTGTCGTCATAGGCCGATTGCGGATCGTCCTGCAGGCCATCGGGCGCGTTGCGGTCCATGCAGGTCTTGCCTGCCACGATCCCCATGCCGCGTTCCGCCGCCGCCTCGAAGACCGCATCGACGCTGTGGGGGTGGATGGTGCAAAAGCTCGCGATCGTGGTCGTGCCGTGGTCCAGCGCAAGGTCGAGGTATCGCGCCGCGATATCCGCCGCATAGACAGGATCGGCAAGCCGCATCTCCTCGGGGAAGGTGTAGGTATTGAGCCAATCAATCAGCCGCTTGCCCCAGCTCGCGATGATGGCCGTCTGCGGGTAGTGGACATGCGCGTCCACGAAGCCGGGACAGATGAGCGCATCGCCATAGGCAGTCACGGGGGCCTCCGGGGCGCGGGCGCGCAGCTCCGCCGCCGGTCCGACCGCCGCGATCTTGCCGTCGGTGACAAGGACGGCGGCGTCCCGGTCCACGCGCACGGCGTCTTCCCACGGCTCCCGCAGCGGGTTGCCGGTGAAGCGCAGGACCTGACCGGTAAGAAGGCTGCTTCGGTTCATGCCGCCACCATATTGCGCTGCTCGGGCAGGGACAATCGCGAAGCGCCCGCAAGCGCCCATTGTATCCGTTGGGGCGCTTGAATATGGTCGCGCGAAACCACGGAGGGACGCTCATGGAAGATCAGGCAGACGTGATGGAGCAGCCCGCCGAGGAAGACGAGATCGCCGAGGCCTATGCGCTCGATCGCAAGGCGGTCGCCTCCATCCTCTATGCCGTCGAGATCGAGGATCAGGCCCGGCTGACGGAGCTGATGGAGCCGCTGCACGCCGCCGACATCGCCGACCTTCTCGAACAGATCAGCGAATTCGACCGGACCCGGCTCATCCGGCTTTACGATCGCGAATTCGACGGCGAGATCCTGTCGGAACTGGATGAATCCATCCGCGAGGAAGTCATCGCCATCCTCACCCCCGAGGTGCTGTCGGAAGCCGTCCGGGACATGGACAGCGACGATGTCGTCGACCTTATCGAGGATCTGGAAGACGACCAGCAGGCGACCATTCTGGGCGCGCTGGAGGATTCGGACCGGGCTGCGGTACAGCAATCGCTGAGCTATCCGGAATATTCCGCAGGCCGCCTGATGCAGCGCGAGGTCGTGATGGCCCCGGAACATTGGACCGTGGGCGAGGCTATCGACCATCTGCGCAACACGCCAGAAGAGGATCTGCCGGATCAGTTCTACCATATCGTCATGGTCGATCCGCGCCTGCACCCGGTGGGCAACGTGACATTGGGCAAGCTGATGCGGTCCCGGCGGGAAACGAAGCTGGCCGATATCCTCGAAGAGACGTTTCAGGTGATCCCCGCCACGCAGGAAGAAGGCGATGTCGCCTATGCCTTCAACCAGTACCACCTGATTTCCGCCCCCGTGGTGGACGAAGAGGGCCGCCTGATCGGTGTGATCACCATCGACGACGCCATGTCGGTGCTGGACGAAGAGCACGAAGAGGACATCCTGCGCCTAGCCGGTGTGGGCGAAGGGTCGCTCTCCGACCGGGTGGTGGAAACCACCAAGCAACGCCTGCCGTGGCTCGCGGTGAACCTCGTGACGGCGATTGCCGCCTCTCTGGTGATTTCGCAGTTCGAGGCGGCGATTGCACAGATCGTGGCGCTTGCCGTGTTGATGCCCATCGTTGCCTCCATGGGCGGCAACGCGGGCACGCAGAGCCTGACCGTGGCGGTACGGGCCATCGCTACGCGCGACCTGACCGGTTCCAACGTCTGGCGGGTCATCCGGCGTGAATGTCTGGTGGGGCTGGTGAACGGCCTGATCTTTGCCATTGTCATGGGCATCGTCGGGATCATCTGGTTCGGCTCGCCCGGGTTGGGTTACGTGATTGCCGTGGCGATGGTGATCAACCTTGTCGTGGCCGGTCTTGCCGGGACGGGCATCCCCATCCTGCTCGAACGGTTCGGCATCGACCCGGCGCTGGCGTCGGGCGCCTTCGTGACGACGGTGACGGATGTGGTGGGCTTTTTCGCCTTCCTCGGGCTGGCGGCTGTCGTCCTGCTGTGACCGATCTCGCCCGGATCAAGGCGGAGGCCCGCAAGGCGGCTTTCGCCCGGCGCAAGGCGCTCTTCGATGCGGCCCCGCCCGCGCAGGCCGGTTATCTGAGCGAGGTGCTCGCCGGGCATCGCGGCGTGCCGCTGTCGGGGTTCATGCCCATCCGGACAGAGATTGACCCGCTGCCCGCCATGGCCGAAGCGGCGGCCCACGGCCCGGTCGGCGTTCCGGTGATCCGCAAGGCGGATGCGCCGCTGGTCTTCGCCCGCTGGACGCCTGAAACCGCGATGGTGGCGGGCACCTTCGGCGCAGCTGTGCCGCAGACCGAAACGGAGATGGAGCCAGAGATCCTCATCGTACCGCTTCTGGCGTTCAACCGGACCGGCGGGCGGTTGGGGTACGGGGGTGGCTTCTATGATCGCACGCTTGAGATGCTGCGCGCCAAGCGACCGACGCTGGCCATCGGTTTCGCCTTTGCGGGCCAGGAAACCGACGATTTGCCGTTGGAACCCACGGACCAGCCACTTGACCTGATCGTGACCGAACAGGGCGTGATCGAACCGGGCTGAGCCGCCGCGTCAGGGCAATTTGCCCTTGTGGACCAGCGGGCCTGCGCCTACCCATTTATTATGAAAATACTTTACCTCGGCGACGTCATGGGGCGCGCGGGACGTCGCGCCATCACCGAAAACCTCGATCGGTTGCGCACCGAGTGGAAACTCGATTTCATCGTGGTGAACGGCGAGAACGCGACCGGCGGCATGGGGCTTTCGGCGGCGCATGCGCGCGTCCTGCTGGACGCAGGCGCCGATTGCCTGACGCTGGGGGACCATGCTTTCGATCAGAAGGACATGCTGTCTTTCATCGAACAGGAACCCCGCATCATCCGCCCGCTGAACTTCAGCAAGGCGGCCCCCGGGAAGGGTGCGCGGCTGATCACGGCACGGAACGGGCGCAAGGTTCTGGTCACGCAGGCGCTGGGGCAGGTCTTTATGAAACGCCCCTTCGACGATCCCTTTTCGGCGCTGGAGCCGGTGCTGAAGGCGCACCCCTTGGGCGGGCAGGCCGCCGCCGTCATCGTCGACATTCATTGCGAAGCCACGTCGGAAAAGATGGCGACGGGCCATTTCTGCGACGGTCGGGCGAGCCTTGTCGTCGGCACCCATACTCATGTACCGACCGCCGATGCCATGATCCTGCCGGGCGGGACGGGATACCTCAGCGACGCGGGGATGTGCGGCGATTACCATTCCGTCATCGGCATGGAAAAGGCCGAGCCCCTGCGCCGGTTCATCACCGGCATGCCGAAAGAGCGTTTCACCCCCGCCAACGAAGAGGCGACATTGTCGGGGGTCTATGTCGAAACGGATGACCGCAGCGGCAAAGCGACGCGCATCCTACCCGTGCGGCAGGGCGGACGCCTGCAGCAGAGCGGCCCCTTGGCCGGGTAGGTTCGGGCGGGGCGGGGGCATGACCAGACGACAGATTGCCTTTTTCACCTTCATGCTTGCCTTGCTCGGCGCGGGTTGGGGGCTCACGCAGCCCCTGACCAAGATCGCCGTCAGTACCGGCTATGGTCATTTCGGGCTGATCTTTTGGCAATTGGTGCTGGGGGTCGTGGTGCTCGGGCCCTTGTGCGCGTTCAGGCGCAAACCTCTGCCGTTCACGCTTCGGCACCTCCGCCTTTATCTTGTGATCGCGATCGTGGGCACGCTGCTGGCCAACTCCGCCTCCTACATGGCGGCGGTGCATCTGCCCTCCGGCGTGCTGTCGCTGCTGCTGAGCATGGTGCCGATATTCGCCTTTCCCATCGCGCTGTCGCTGGGGTTGGACCGTTTCAGCCTGCGTCGCTTCGCCGGGTTGCTGATGGGATTGCTGGGCGTGGTGATCATCCTGCTGCCCTCGGTCGAATTTTCCATGAACCTGCCGGTCTTCTGGGTCGGTGTCGCGCTGCTTTCGGGCCTCTGCTACGCGGTGGAAGGCAATTACGTCGCCCGCTGGGGGACCGAGGGGCTCGATGCATTGCAGGTGCTTCTGGGCGCGTCGCTGGTGGGGGCGGTTCTGGGGCTTCCGCTGGCGCTGGTATCGGGCCAGTTTATCGACCCGCGTCTGCCGCTTGATACCGCGCAATGGGCGCTTGTGGCATCATCGGTGATCCATGTTCTCGTTTATGCGGGATATGTCTGGCTGGTGGGGCAGGCGGGGCCCGTTTTTGCCGTGCAGGTCAGCTACCTCGTCACGGCGTTCGGCCTGATCTGGGCGAAGCTCATTCTGGCGGAGGCCTATGCGCCGTCGCTCTGGCTGGCGCTTCTGGCAATGTTCGTGGGCATGTACCTCGTGCAGCCGCGGCCTAAAGCCGCGCTTGCGGGGGATACGCCGATAGGCGATGCTGCCCGCTAGTCCGCCACCGCCTTGAAAGCCCGCCAGCCGATGGATCTGCTCAGTCTCTCGCCGATGGAAAGCAGCGTGCTCACGCTCGTTACCGTCGTCGTCATGTTTGTCGCCTTTCTGCGGGAATCCTTCCCGACGGAGGTCGTGGCGATTGCCGGGGCCGCCGTCTTGCTGGCGCTGGGCGTGCTGCCCTATGACGATGCGCTGGCCGTTCTGTCGAACCCCGCGCCCTGGACCATCGCGTCCATGTTCATCGTGATGGGGGCATTGGTGCGCACCGGCGCGCTGGAGGTGCTGACTCGTACCGCCGAACGCTATGCCCGCACCAAGCCCAAGACCGCCGTCGTGGGGGTCATCGTGTCGGTGATGGCGGCCTCTGCCATCATGAACAACACGCCGGTCGTGGTGGTGATGATCCCCGTGGTCGTCCAGTTGAGCCAGACGCTCGGCACCAAGGCATCGAAACTTCTGATCCCGCTCAGCTATGCGGCGATCATGGGCGGTTCGCTCACCCTGATCGGGACCTCGACCAACCTGCTGGTGGACGGTGTCGCTCGTACGCAGGGGCTTGAGCCTTTCGGCATCTTCGAAATCCTTCCCGTCGGCCTCGTGGTCTGTGCCTGGGGCCTTGTTTACATGGGCCTCTTCGCCAATCGGCTGCTGCCGGAGCGGGACAGCATGGCGAACATGCTGTCGGACCGGTCGAAGATGAAATTCTTCACCGAAGCCGTCATCCCGCCGGAATCGAACCTGATCGGACGCGATGTATTGGACGTTCAGCTTTTCAAACGTGACGGGGTGCGGCTGATCGACGTGGTGCGCGGTGACAATTCGCTGCGCCGCGACCTCTCCGAGGTCAAGCTGGAGGTGGGCGACCGGGTGGTTCTGCGGACCCAGATGACTGAACTGCTGTCGCTGCAGAACAACAAGGAACTGCGCCGGGTCGATCAGCTTTCCGCGGTCGAAACCTCCACGGTGGAGGTGCTGATCACGCCGGGCTGCCGCATGGTCGGGCGCTCACTGGGCAGCATGCGGCTGCGGCGGCGCTATGGGGTCTATCCGCTGGCGGTGCACCGGCGGAACCAGAACATCGGCCAGCAGCTTGATACGCTGATCGTCAAGGTGGGTGACACGCTTCTGCTCGAAGGGGCGATGTCCGATATCCAGCGACTGGCTACGGATATGGATCTGGTGGATGTCACCCACCCTTCGTCCAAGGCGTTTCGGCGTGGTCACGCACCCATCGCCATCGCCGCGCTCTTCGGTGTGGTGGCGCTGGCCGCTTTCAACGTGGCGCCCATTCTGCTGCTGGCGGTGATCGCGGTTGCGCTGGTGCTGGTCTCCGGCTGCATCGACGCGGATGAGGCGTTCTCCTTTGTCGACGGCCAGTTGCTCGCGCTCATCTTCGCGATGCTTGCGGTAGGGGCCGCCCTGCAGAATTCGGGGGCCATAAGCCTGATCGTGGACAGCATATCGCCCACACTGTCGGGCCTGCCGCCCTTCGCGGTGATCTTCGCGGTCTTCCTGTTGACGACGATCCTGACGGAGATCGTGTCAAATAACGCCGTGGCGGTCATCATGACCCCCATCGCCATCAGCCTTGCCGCGGCGCTGGGGATCGATCCGCGGCCGCTGGTGGTGGCGGTGATGATTGCGGCGTCCTGTGCCTTCGCGACACCCATCGGATACCAGACCAACACGCTGGTCTACGGGCCGGGGGGCTACAAGTTCACCGATTTCATGCGCATCGGGATGCCGCTGAACCTCAGCATGTCGCTGATCTGCTCGGCGGCGATCCCCTTCTTCTTCTGACGGTCAGAGATCGCGGACGCTGGCCTGCGCCTGCTGCTTGCCCACGTGGATGAACCCGTGCAGCGCCGCGAGGAAATTGCGGGTCAGCGGCTTTGTTATGGGGGAGCGGGCCGAGTAGAAGGCCCCCACGCGGCACATCTGCGCGGCGAAATCGGGATGCACGCCCGCATCGTCATACTTGCGGATCTTCTCCTTGGAGAGCCAGCCGCGCTTCTTGCTTTCCTTGCTGATCAGCTTGAGCCGCTGAACGCAGTGAAAGGTGAGATAGACGGAGAGGTACTCCATATAGTCCTGCCGC
Source organism: Sulfitobacter sp. HI0129 (assembly GCF_001635395.1). Classification (NCBI taxonomy): domain Bacteria; kingdom Pseudomonadati; phylum Pseudomonadota; class Alphaproteobacteria; order Rhodobacterales; family Roseobacteraceae; genus Sulfitobacter; species Sulfitobacter sp. HI0129. The sequence continues at coordinate 10,960 of NZ_LWGH01000365.1, forward strand.
GTCACGCCATAGTCCGGATCAAAGGCATCGTTGAGCACGTCTAGCATTTTCTGCGGGGCGACGGGCCATGCCTCATCCCCGATGAGCCAGGCGACGTCCTCCGCCCCGTGGCGCATGCCGGCATATTCGAAATCGAACCAGCGCAGCTTTTCGTCCGCGCCGATGGCCGCATTGCCCGACCGGCAGTCCCATTTCAGGAACTGCCTGGGCTCGGTCGCGATGGTTTCATAGGCCGCGACCCTGTCGAACTTGTCCGAGATACCGCCCCCCAGATCCTTAAGGAAATCAATGGCGTCCACGAAGTTCATCACCCATTCCCGGTTGAGGCCGAGGTGGGGCATCATGGTATGCAGTTCAGTTTTGCGGGCCGCCGCGTGAATACGGAAGATGCTTTCGATCGCTTCGGCCGACAGGTCGAGCCGCCTTTCCGGCGATGCTTCGGCGATTTCCATGTTGAGCCGCCGCTTGCCCACGTCGGACTGGAACATGATCTTCCCGACCACGCCAAGGCATTCGGGCAGATCGGCGCAATGGGCGCTGAGCTTTTCGAGCACGAAGGCTTCGAGGTGGGTCCGGCGGAAATTGGGGCGCAGCGTCGCGATCACCACGCGGTCCGGCAGGTAGAGCCGCATGCTGGAACGGCTTTCGCCGCCGGGTGTGCTCACCCGCTCCACCTTCTGGCCGAAATGCTGTTCTGCGCATTCGATGATCTGCCGCTTGGGGCTTTTACGCTTGCTCTTGCTTTTGGCCATATCCATCGGTCCGCCCTCGTCTGCTCGTTTACCTAGCATGACTGTTCGCATGAGGATAAGTTATTCCGATGGTCAAAATGTGACCCAAATGGGTAATTCCCGAGGAGCGATTCGACGCCTTCCGCCGTGATATTGAACCGGGAGGGAAAGTAATCACCGGCTTCTCACACCATTGTTTCCCGAAGGCCGGTACATCGGACCGGAATCTTGCCATAATTCCGAAACAGTTTGGCTAAACTTTCTCCCCTTTCTAAGTACATATCAGACGGGTGTCTCGGGGGTTGGCATGTACTTTGGCTCGGCGTTGCCGGGTGATTTCTATTCGAAGAGGTGTACGGCAATGGGAAAAGCGAAGAAGAGCTGGGACGAATGGACTGGATCTGACGGAAGCGGGGGCGGTTCGGCCTCCAGCACAAAATCTTATCACAACGGCGGTGTGGAAGGCTCCAGCTTCTCCACATGGTATAGCGATAACCTCGCTGACTATTATTCAGACAACGACGACAGCGGCCCCCGCGAGGAAGAGACCGGTGGCTCCAAGGGTTCCGGCACTAAAGCTTCCGGGTCGGGGAAGGGATCAAAGGGCTCTGGCACGGGCAAAGGTTCCGGCAGTAAAGGCTCCGGGTCGGGCAAGGGATCTAAAGGGTCCGGTACTGGCAAGGCGTCCAAGGGCTCGGGTACGGGCAAGGGTTCCGGCAGCAAGGGCTCCGGTACTGGTAAAGGAACCAAGAGTTCCGGCACCAAGGGTTCTGGTACGGGCAAGGGCTCCGGCAGCAAAGGCTCCGGTACGGGCAAGGCATCCAAAGGTTCGGGCACTTCGGGCTCTGGTACTGGCAAAGGCACAAAGGGTTCGGGCACCAAAGGCTCTGGTTCCGGCGGGGGTTCCAAAGGTTCCGGCGGTGGCACCAAGGCCTCCGGTAGTGGCACGATGGGCTCCGGCTCCGGCGGCGGGTCCAAAGGTTCAGGTGGCGGATCGAAGGGCACCGGCGGTACGAGCGGGGGCTGCGATCTGTGCGAATTGGACAGTAAACCCGTATCGCTGACGCTGACCTATTCCTTCGGGACCGAAATCGATCAGGCGAACGATCAAGACGACAAGAAAACCGACGTCGATACGACCGGATCGGACGATGACGGCATGGTCTTCATCCGGGTGCTCGGCAAAAAGGACGACGAGCCGCTCTTTGAAGGCATGGTCGCTGAGGGTGAAGACTTCGTCGCCTCCGCCGACAAGAAGTTCGACAGCGAGACACGGATCGAGATTTTCGACAGCGAAGGCGGGGACCTGATCCAGGAAATCCGTTTCCACACCTCCTGTTCCCAACCGCTCGCCATCGGCGATACCTTCGGTTCGATCACCCTCGCCGGTGCGACAACCGAAGACGGTGAGAAGGTCGGTTGCGATGAAGATGGCGATACCGTCATCACCGATCCCGATCCCGATCCCGATGACGATGGCTCCAACGGTTCCGGTTCCGGCGGATCGAACGGTTCTGGCTCGGGCGGATCGAACGGGTCTGGGTCCGGCGGATCGAGCGGTTCTGGTTCCGGAGGATCGAACGGTTCCGGTTCCGGCGGTTCCGGTTCCGGCGGGTCCGGTTCAGGTGGCTCTGGCTCCGGGGGGTCCGGATCGGGCGGCTCTGGTTCTGGCGGTTCCGGCACGGGCGGTGGCTCCAAAGGTACTGGCGGCGGCTCCAAGGGAACCGGTGGTGGTTCCAAAGGGACCGGTGGCGGCTCCAAAGGGGACGATGAACCGCCTGCGGATGATGGCGAAAAGAGCGTGCTGAACTTCACCCTCGGCGGCGACGGTCGGGTCGATCTTTCCGTGACCGAAACGCCCGAAGGCCAGTTGTTCTTCAGCTTCCAGCCGGCGGACTTCACCGATGTGGACGATATCGATGGCTTGTTCTTCGACGTGGCCGAAGGCAGCGACGTGACATCGCTGAACTTCTTCCCCGATCCGGAGAACAGCGGGGACCTCGGTATCATCACCGACATCAAGGAAGGCGACGACGATGTTAATACACTCGCCAATGGCTCTATGGCCGAAACCGGGTTCGATGTGGGGCTGACCTTCGGCAATGCCGTCGACAGTTCCGAAGGTTTCAACAAGGTGGTCAATTTCACCGTCTGGTCCGACGATGGTCCGCTGTCCTTCGATGATATCGAACTGTCGGGGATGAAGCTGGTCGTCAACTCCGATGATGGTCGGGGGAGTTGCTGAGCGTGACAGGCAGCGACGATCCCGAGATGATGATCGACGACGGCTCCGACGATGAAGATGGGGCACGGGCCATGATGGCGCTGATGAATGTCCCTCCGGAAGAGGCGAAGGTGCCTGAAGACATCCAGGACGATCTCGAGGAAGGCTTCTGGGTCTGGTAATCCAACCGGGATCGAAATGAATATGGCGCGCCCTGCGGGGCGCGCCTTTTTTGTTGGGGCGTTCAGCTTTTGCCGTCGGTTGCGCGGGCGGCATCCGCCGGGGATTGAGTATTTGAGTAAGGGTGAAGGCGTGGGCGATCAGCCCCGGCTACGGTACCACGCCACGAAGGGCAGGGCGGCGAGGTACATGCTGACCCCGTAGAAGGCGGAGGGCAGGGCCATGGTGCTGAAGCCCTCGCTCTGCCCGGTGATGAGCGCGGCAAGGGTGATGCCCAGCGTGGCGTTCTGGATCCCCGTTTCGATGGAGATCGTCTTGCGTTCCGCCCAAGGCAGGGCGAAGCCCGTGGCCAGCAGAAGCCCGATCAGCAGAAGCGCCAGCATCAGCGTCGCCATGGCGGGGCCGAGGGTCGCGATATTCGCCACGAAGACGGACCAGTTCCCCACAAGTGCCGCCAGCACGATCACCACGAACAGGAGCAGCGCTATCAGGTTGAGGCCCGGTTCGATGCGGTCGGCCGCGTTCGGGGCGAGCCGGCGGAAGAGAACGCCCAGTGCCACGGGCAGCGTGGTGATGAGGAACATGGCGAAGGCCAGCGCGGCGACGGAAACCTCCGGGCCCGCGTCGCCCATCAGGTGCCGCACGGACCATGCCGCCAGCACCGGCACTGTCAGGATGCTCAACAGCGAGACGACGGCCGTCAGCGAGACCGAAAGCGCCACGTCGCCGCGCGCCAGTTTCGACAGCATGTTCGAGGTCACGCCGCCGGGGCAGAAGGACAGCAGCATGATGCCGACGGCGAGTTCCCCTCTGATATCGAAAAGGAATATCACCGCGAGCGTTGCCGCGGGCACCAGTGCGACCTGCGACAGCGCGCCGATGGCGAAGGCCCGGGGGCGGGCGGCGACACGGGTAAAATCGCCGAAGGTCAGCCCGAGGCCGAGCGACAGCATGATGATCGCCAGCGACAGCGGCAGTATGACGTTGATGAGCAAATCCATGGGGTCCCTCCGGCTTTTTGCGCCGACGCTAGGCGCTGACCGCCGCCCGGGCAAGCGCCGCCATGGCCGGACGGGGGCGCGCTACGTAAGGTCAGAGCGGCCAGAACAGGAGGATCGCCGGGATCGAGACAGCCACCACGATGATTTCCAGTGGCAGGCCCATGCGCCAGTAATCCCCGAAGGAATAGCCGCCGGGGCCGAGGATCAGCGTGTTGTTCTTGTGCCCGATCGGGGTGAGGAAAGCCGAGGAGGCGGCCACCGCCACCGCCATGAGAAAGGGGTCGGGCGACACACCGAGCGTCTGCGCCATCTGGATCCCCACGGGGGCGGCGACGATGGTGGTGGCGGTATTGTTGAGCACATCCGACAGCGTCATCGTGACGATCATCAGAACGGTCAGCACGATCCATGCCGGGAAACCCTCCGTCAGGCCCACGAGCGCCCCGGCGATGAGCTCGGTGCCGCCGGAGGCCTCCAGCGCCGCGCCGAGCGGTATCATGGAACCCAGCAGAACCACCACAGGCCATTCGATATGGCTGTAGAGTTCCGAAAGCGGAACGATGCGGGTCAGCACATAGGCCACCACCACCAGCCCAAGGGCGATGGGCAGGTAGATGAGGCCCAGCGATGCCGCGGCGACGGCGGCGCCGAAGAGGCCGATGGCGAGCCAGACCTTGCCATTGTCCGTGACCGCAAGGCCACGGTCGGCCAGCGGCAGCACGCCCAGCCAGTCCGTCACATGGGCGGCGGTGTCCCGCGGTACGAGCAGCAGCAGGATGTCACCCGCCTTCAGCTGTGTCTTGCGCAGCTGCGAGGTGATCTTGCGCCCCTGCCGGGAAATGCCCAGCAGCACCGTCCGCTGGCGCCAGGTGAGGCCGATGGCCTGTGCCGTGCGCCCGTTCATCCGCGAATCCGACGGAACGACAACCTCTATGATCTCGACCCCTTCGCCATCGGCGTTCAGCCGTTCTTCGCGCGCGGCGTCCGCCACGTGCAGGTCCAGCGTGCTGCGGAATTCATCCAGCGCTTCGGGCGTGGCTTCGATCACCAGCGCATCGTTCGCGGCGAGCTTGACGGTACGCGACTGACCGTATCGGCGTTTGCCGTCACGGATCAGCCCGAGGATCGCGACATCGGATTTCTCGGCCGTCTCGTAGAGGTCGAGCACGCGTTTGCCGATCTGCTTGCTGTCTTCGGGCACTGTCAGTTCCGCGATATAGGGGGCGATATCCTCGGCCTGCAGGGTGGCGTCGGCCCGGTCGGGGATCAGCCGCCAGCCGATCAGCGCCACGAAGGCAAGGCCCGCGATGGCCGCGACACCGCCGACCGGGGCGAAATCGAACATGCGGAAGGGGGCGCCCAGCGCGTCTTCGCGGATCGAGGCGATGATGATGTTGGGCGGCGTGCCGATCAGCGTGACCATGCCGCCGAGGATCGTCGCAAAGCTGAGCGGCATGAGGCTGAGGCCGGGCATCCGCCCCGCCTTGCGCGCTGTCTGGATGTCCACCGGCATCAAGAGGGCAAGTGCTGCCACGTTGTTCATGAAAGCCGAAAGCACACCGCCGATGGCACCCATCAGCGCGATATGCCGCCCTAACCCGCGTGAAGCATCGACGAGCGTGCGGGTGATCAGCAGCACCGCCCCCGACCGAACGAGTCCGGCTGAGACGACGAGCACCAGCGCCACCACCAGCGTTGCGGGGTGGCCGAACCCGTCGAAGGCGTTCTCGCTGGGCACGACACCCAGCACCACGCCGGCCATGAGCGCGGCAAAGGCCACGAGGTCATAGCGGAACCGCCCCCAGAGCAGCAGGGCGAAGACAGCACCGAAAAGGACGAAGAGGATGATCTGATCTGTAGTCATGCTTTCCCATACGGCGGGGCGCGGGTGGGGTCACGCGACAAATGCGCGGGGCGCGCGCGCAGGAAAAGCTATGCTAAATAAATCACGCGTGATATGATAACGCGTGATCCAATTGGCCGTGGCCCGGCGGATCGCAGGAACGGACGATCCGGGCGCGGGTGAATGCGACCCGCGGATCGGACCGCAACAGCCGCCCCGCCCGGGCGGTGCAACCGGGGCGCGGGGAGGCGCCCTCGATCAGGGGAGGAAACCATGACGAAGACGATTACCGACATCCCGGCAGAAGCGCCCTATGACGCGAATGACGACAGCCTTTATGCCCGGTTGGGCGGGCTTTACGGCATTTCAGCCGCCGTCGACAATCTGGTCGACCGGCTTTACGTCAACCAGTTCGGCAACTCGAACCCGAAGGTGGCCGAGTTCCACGAACAGCAGGGCCATGCGGGGTTCAAGTTTCTCGTGACGGCGTGGTCGATACAGGAAACCGGTGGGCCGGCGATCTATCCGGGCCGTGACATGCGCGAAAGCCACGCTCATCTCAGCGTCACCGCGCGTGAATTCGACATGGTCCGGACAGAGATCAAGACGAGTCTTTACCAATTGAACGTGCCCGAGCGTGAGTTTGACGAGTTCATGGCGATCATTGACAGCTACGAAGACATGGTCGTCTCCAAGTAAATTGTAAAAGGTATTAACAGGGCCTTCCGCCCCGTCCGTTCGCGGGCGGGGCACATCTTTGTCCGCAGCGCGCCCCGGCTTATGCCCCGTCGTCTTGCCCTTGCAGCCGCCAGCACCTATAGACCCGCGTAACTCCACACTGCACAGAGAGACGTCATGGCCGGCCATTCCAAATGGGCAAACATCCAGCATCGCAAGGGGCGTCAGGACGCCGTCCGCGCCAAGCTGTTTTCCAAGCTGAGCAAGGAAATCACCGTGGCCGCGAAGATGGGCGACCCGGATCCCGAAAAGAACCCCCGCCTGCGGCTCGCGGTCAAGGAAGCCAAGGGGCAGTCCATGCCCAAGGACAACATCGACCGCGCCATCAAGAAAAGCCAGGCGGGCGAGGGCGATGATTATGAAGAAATCCGCTACGAGGGCTACGGACCCAACGGCGTGGCGGTCATCGTCGAGGCGATGACCGACAACCGCAACCGCACCGCGTCAAACGTGCGCTCCACCTTTACCAAGAACGGCGGCAATCTGGGTGAAACCGGCTCGGTCGGCTTCATGTTCGACCGCAAGGGAGAGATCGAGTACCCCGCCGATGCCGGTGATGCGGATACCGTCATGCTGGCCGCGATAGAGGCGGGCGCGGAGGATGTCGAAAGCAGCGAAGACGGCCATGTCATCTGGTGCGCGGATACCGACCTCAACGAGGTGGCGACAGCGCTCGAAACCGAGTTGGGAGAGAGCACGTCCACCAAGCTGGTGTGGAAGCCGACGACCACCACGGAAATGGATCTCGACGGTATGGAAAAGCTGATGAAGCTGATCGATGCGCTGGAAGATGACGACGATGTTCAGCGCGTCACCACCAATTTCGAGGCCTCTGACGAGGTCATGGCCCAGCTCTGAAGAAATGTGCAGGCGCCTCAAATAATGAGGCGCCGCCTGTTCAGCCGTTAAGGCGCCGCAGTTTCGGAAAAGCGAAAATCGGCAGATGCCATCCGCGCGCCGGTTTCGCTTCTGCCGGGGAAAGACGCGCCAGCAGGCGTTTGACGGCGTTGAGCCGCTGCCGGGCCTCCGGCTTGCCCGCTTCGGCCTGCAGGTTCAAGATTTTCTGCTGTGTCTGCAAGGCGTCTGCGATCACGCTCAATTCGGTCTGGCTGATTTCCAGCTTCTTGGTCTCGGGTTTCATTCAAATCGTCCTGTAGTGAGGCGCTTCACATAGGGTGCCGATCTGCGGTCTTCCAGTGCTGATTGCGCTTCCGATACGTTAATGTCGGAACTGTGAAAGAAGGCGGCGTACCTCGCGCTGGCGCTCACCTTCCGATTGCGCCCTCGGGGCCGAAGCTTTACCCAAACGCAAAGCCCTGCAGTCGACGTTTTCGGAGAAGAATCAAAGATGTCCGCCTCTTTCCTCGCCGGTTTCGCGCTGTCGCTGACCCTCATCCTCGCCATCGGGGCGCAGAATGCCTTCGTGCTGCGGCAGGGGTTGCGGCGGGAACATCTGTTCTGGGTCTGCCTGACCTGCGCCGCTTCCGACGCGGTGCTGATCGCGGCAGGCGTCGCGGGGTTCGGGGCGCTGGCCGAGGCGGTGCCATGGTTCGAAACCGCGATGCGGTTGGGCGGCGCGGCGTTCCTGATCTGGTATGGCTACCGGAATGCCCGCTCCGCCTGGATCGGGGGCGAGGTGCTGACCGCCGATACGACGGGGGGAACATCGCTGCGACGCGCAATCCTCACGCTACTGGCGCTGACATGGCTCAATCCGCATGTCTATCTGGATACGGTCGTGCTGCTGGGGTCGATCTCAGCGCAATATCCCGACAGGTTGGCGTTCGGGGTGGGGGCGGTACTGGCAAGCTTCGCCTTCTTCTTCGCGCTGGGCTATGGCGCGCGGCTGCTGTCGCCGCTTTTCGCGCGCCCCGTCAGCTGGCGCGTGCTCGATGCGCTGATCGCCCTGACCATGGGGGCCATCGCGGCGAAACTTCTGCTGATGTGACCTTGCCCTTGCCGGGGCTTTGCGAAATGGTCCGGCCATGACGACAGCGCTGCCCCATCGCCCGGTACAGGGTATCTTCTGGATGCTGGTGACCGGGGTCTGCTTTATCGCGGTCACGGCACTGGTCAAATACATGGGGCCGCGCCTCCCGGCGGCGGAGGCGGCGTTCCTGCGCTATGCCATGGGGCTGGTGTTTCTGCTGCCCGCCATCGGCAGCCTGAGGNCCGCGGGCCTCAGCCGGCCNATGGCGGGCAGCAGAAACACCAGCCCCAT
>NZ_LWGH01000366.1:0-3965 GCF_001635395.1 Sulfitobacter sp. HI0129
GCCGGGGATTGCCACCAGCGGTCGCGCGTTCTTGTCCGCACCGGGCAGCGGGATCGACCGGAACAGCGCCTGCGTATAGGGGTGCTGCATCTCGTCGAAGACATCCTCGATGGAGCCGTCCTCCACCGCTTCGCCGGAATACATCACGCAGATCCGGTCGCAGGTTTCCAGCACCAGCCCGAGGTTGTGACTGATGAAAAGCATGGACGTGCCGTATTTGGTCCCCAACTCCTTCACGAGCTCCACCACAGCGGCCTCCACCGTCACGTCGAGCGCGGTCGTCGGCTCATCGAGGATCAGCAGCGAGGGCTCCGACATCAGCGCCATGGCGATCACGATGCGCTGCTGCTGCCCGCCGGAAAGCTGGTGCGGATAGGCCTTCAGGATACGCTCCGGGTCCGGCAGCTTCACGTCGGTGACGACCTGAAGCGCGCGGTCGTAGGCATCCTTTTCGGACATGCCGGCATGGATCATCGGCACTTCCATCAACTGCTTGCCGATCCGCATGGCGGGATTCAGGCTCGCCATCGGTTCCTGATAGATCATCGCGATCTCGCTGCCGCGGATGTCGCGCAATTCATCCTGCGTCATCTCGCCAAGGTCGCGGCCCTTGAACTTAATGGATCCCCCGACGATCCGGCCGTTCTTGCCCAGATCCTGCATCACGCCGAGCGCCACGGTGGATTTGCCGCAGCCCGATTCACCCACCAGCCCCAGCGCCTCGCCGGGTTGAACGCTGGCGGAAAAATCCATCACGGCGGGGATTTCCCGCAACCGGGTGAAAAAGGAGATCGACAGGTTGTCTATCTCGAGGATGGGGCCGTCGTATGCTTCCTTGACCATGTCGTTCTCCTTGTCCTTCCGAAAGACGCTTGCGCCTTCCAAATGGAAAAATATCCCGGGGGTCCGGGGGCTGGCCCCCGGGCCGTCCTCAGTCGCGTAGCGATTCCTCCCGCAGCCCGTCCGCCAGCAGGTTCAGACCCAGCACAAGGCTCAGAAGCGCCAGCGCCGGGGCTATCGCCGCATGAGGGTAGAGCGACAGCAGCCGCCGTCCCGCGTTGATGGTGCTCCCCCAGTCCGGGCTTTCGGATTCGAGCCCCAGCCCGAAGAAGCCCAGCGTGCCCAGAAGGATCGTGGTATATCCGATGCGCAGGCAGAAATCGACGATCAGCGGCCCGCGTGCATTGGGCAGGATCTCCCACAGCATGATGTACCACGGGCCCTCGCCCCTGGTCTGGGCGGCGGCCACGTAGTCGCGGGTCTTGATGTCCATGGCGAGGCCGCGCACGATCCGGAAGACGGTGGGCGAGTTCACGAAAACGACCGAGACGAAAACCACGAGGATCCCGGGGTCGATGTCGAAGAGGTCAAGGAACGGCGGGATGCCCGGGATCACATAGGTATTCGTCGCCACGATGGCCCCGTCGGTGGTGACCATCGACAGGTAGAGCCAGAGGCCCACGCCCAGCACCACCACCAGCAGCGGCGTGCGGAAAGAGGGCTGCGTGTAGTAGCGCGAATTGAGCAGGATCGCCGCGAAGATCAGCGGAAAGGAAAATAGGAACAATGCCATGTAGTTCGGAATGCCGGTCAGCACGATCTCCGGCGTGACCAGCAGGTAGAACAGCAGGATCACCGGGAAGGCGAGGATCAGGTTGGCCAGAAAGCTCAGCAGCGTGTCGAGCTTTCCGCCGTAATATCCCGCCGGCAGGCCCAGCGTGATCCCCACCATGAAGGCAAAGAGCGTGGCGAAGGGCGCGATCTTGACCACTACCCAGGACCCCTTGATGAGCCGGCTGAACACGTCCCGGGCCAGATTGTCGCCCCCCAGCAGGAACCACGGGTAGTCGCCTTCCTCGGCCCCGCGCAGGGGCGTTCCGGGAAGCTTGTTTTTCATGCCCGACACCTGGCTGAGGCTGTCGTGGGTGACCAGAAGGTCGAAGACCCCGCCGAAGACGCCGGTGAACACCCAGAACATCACGATGGCGAAGCCGATCATGCCTACGGTACTGTCAAAGAGCTTGCCATAAAGGCCCAGCCGCCGCTTGTAGGTGATCGACAGCGCGAAGGTCACGATCAGGGCGATCCAGACGGGCAGGAACTGTTGCGCCATGCCGCCGAAGATACCGGCCTCAGGCCCAAGGAATATCCCCCCCACCAGATAGACGAGGATGAGCGCCAGCGTCGCATAGAAGAGCCATGCCACCGCCGATCCGATCAGGCCTGAAAAGCCGGGGCTTGCCGTCATCGTGCCGTCGGGATTTACGCTGGCGGTTCCCCCGGTGCTTGGCAGGAGTGCGGCGAGTATCTGCAGCACGATGGCCAGCGCGAGCAGGCCCACGACGGTATAGAAGACGATGTTCAGCCCGCTCAGCGCGCCGGTCCATGTCAACGGTTCCATAAGCTCGTTCCTCTCAGGAAATGCGGATGCGCGGGTTCAGGTAGACATAGCCGATGTCGGAGATGAGCTGCGTCACCAGCACCACGATCACCGACACGACAGAGACCGCCAGCAGCAGTTCGATGTCGTTGTTGGAGGCGGCCTGCACCAGCAGCCAGCCGAAGCCCTTGTAGTTGAAAAGGGTTTCGACGATCACGACCCCGTTCAGCAGCCACGGGATCTGCAGCATGATGACGGTGAAGGGCGCGATCAGCGCGTTGCGCAGGGCGTGTTTCAACACGATGTCGCTGAACTTCACCCCCTTCAGGCGCGCGGTCCGGATATATTGCGCCGTCATCACCTCCGTCATGGAGGCGCGCGTCATCCGCGCGATATATCCCATGCCGTAGAGCGAGATGGTCAGCACCGGCAGGAAGAAGTTCCAGAAATTCGCATCCGCCATGGCGCTGGTGGCCGAACCGAGGAACAGCGTCTTGCTGTCGATCACGCCCCATTCGTTCAACAGCGGCGACAACCCGTATTTGGAAGAGGCCAGCACGGCGATGAAGATCACGCCGGAGACGTATTCCGGCGTCGCCGTCGTCGCGATCGAGAAGGTGGAGAGCGACCGATCGAGCTTGGAGCCCTCTTTCATCCCCGCGAGCACGCCTACGATGAGCGCCGATGGCACCATCAGCAGCAGCACGCCGAGCATGAGCTTGCCGGTGAGCGCAAGGCGGGTCAGCACGGTGGGGGCCACGTCCTCCTTGAAGACGGTGGAAAAGCCCCAGTCGCCCTGCAGCACGCCGCAGCGCGTCGGGCGCGCTTCTTCCGGGGTGCCCGCGGCAAAGCAGCGGCCAAAGACCTCACCGTCGTCTCGCACCGTCTCCCATCCCGGCAGCACCCCGAGCCATTGACCGAACTTGACGGGCAGGGGCTGCAGATACCCCCTGTCGGTCAGGTAGCTTGTCACGGCTTCGTCCGACATGCGGAAGTTGCCCTGGGTCTTGGCGAGCTTTTCGAGGTTCGGATAGAGGTTCGTCAGCCAGAACACGATGAACGTCAGGCATAGCGCCGTCAGCAGCATCACGCCCAGCCGGCGCAGAATGAATAATCCCATCGGGTGCCCCTGTTGCGTGGCGGGCAGGTTGATCCTGCCGGATTATCAGGTCTTTGCGACCCGTCGTTCACTTGGCCTGCCACGCGCGGGCACAGGCCCCCGGTGGCGTCGGTTTGTTGGTCTTGTCCCGGATCGGCGCCATTCGATCAAGGGTTTCCCGGTGTTTTCGCCGGGTTGTGATGTCACTTGTGGCGCCTATCAGGCATGAACGGGCGGGGTGCGTCAATGTCGCGTTCAGACCTTTGGGGCAATTTTTGCGACATCGTGTATCACTTCCCGGGTTTGCGTGGACGCCATCCAGTGGCTCCCGGGGCCGGCCAGGCGGGGCCACGCCGGAGGCGATCAGAGCGTTGCCGGGTCAATCCGGATCCAGCGGTCCGACCGGCTGCGCCCCCATGTACGTTGCCGTTTGGCATAGCGCCGGGTGGCGATCACGGCGGCGTCGCGCGCGGCCTCCAGCGTCAG
>NZ_LWGH01000367.1:0-8919 GCF_001635395.1 Sulfitobacter sp. HI0129
GCGCCTTCGTCACCGAAGCGCCGATCCTGCTGATGGACGAGCCCTTCTCCGCGCTGGATCCGCTGATCCGCACAAGGTTGCAGGACGAATTGCTGGACCTGCAGCGCGACCTGAAGCGGACGATCATCTTCGTCAGCCACGATCTCGACGAGGCCTTCAAACTGGGCGGGCGCATCGCGATCATGGAAGGCGGGCGGATCGTGCAATGCGGCACCCCGAGGGAGATTTTCTCCAACCCGGCATCGGACTACGTGGCCGATTTCGTCGCCAACATGAACCCGCTCGGCGTCCTGACCGCCCGCGACGTCATGGGCCCCGCCGCCAAGGGCCCGGGTGACACGGTGGCCGCCGAGACCCCGGTGCGCGACCTGATCGAGCGGCTCTCGGGCGACAATGCCCAACTGCATGTCGGCGAGGGCGGGGCGATACTGGGCACGGTGAGCGCGCAGACCATCGTGGACCGGTTGAAAAGCTGAGCCATGGGGGCGGCACGCCGTGGCCGTCGCCCCTTGTTTGACCCGTTGCGCAATTCGACAGGGGGGAGGGCGGCCAGGACCGGGCCGCTTTTTTCGCAAGATGCGTTACCCCTGCCAGCGGCGCGCGTGCTGCCTGCCTCCGGCGGGGATTTTGAACCATTTGGAAGGGAGCGAGCGCGCGATGCCGGTTCGAGGTGCGGCGTCGGGAGGGTATCGGAAATAGAGGGGAGGTAGATGGTGCCCCCACACGGACTCGAACCGCGGACCTACTGATTACAAATCAGTTGCTCTACCAGCTGAGCTATAGGGGCACTGGGCGTCCGTTTAGGCGATTGCACAAAGGCGTGCAAGAGGGGAAATCGGGGCATCTTTGGTGTTTTACACCCTTGTCCCAACCCTGTATTCAACAACGAACTTCCTGAAGGCGGATCGAGAAACATGCAGCTGGTTTTACATGCGGGCGTGCATTTCACCGAAGACGAACGGTTACTGAAATGCCTGCTGCGCAACGTTGATGATTTCGCGGCGCGGGGTATCGTCGTGCCGGGGCCGGGCAGCTACCGGTCGCTCATTCGCGACACGCTCAACGCCATGCACAAGACGCCCGCTTCCCCCGAGGCGCGGGAGGTGCTGCTGGACGCGATGCTGGACGATGCGCCCGCCGAACGGGTGATCCTGTCGGATGCCAACTTCTTTCGCACCCCGGCCACCGCCATGCAGGAGGGCATGCTCTATCCCGCCGCGCCGGTGCGGATGATGCGCATGTCGCAGCTTTTTCCCGAGGACCCGATCGAGTTGTTCTTCGCCATCCGCAACCCGGCGACGCTGTTGCCGGTCCTGCTGAAAGAGGCGCAGGATACCTCCGATGCGGCATTCTGGGGCGGGCGTGAACCGGCGGATGTGAAATGGTCCGAGACGATATCGCAGATCAGGGAAACCGCGCCCGATATCCCCATCACCGTCTGGTGCAACGAGGATGCGCCGCTGATCTGGTCGCATATCCTGCGGGAGATCGCGGGCATCGGGTTTGACGAAAAGCTCATCGGGGGGTTCGATCTGCTGACCTCGATCATGTCCAACGAGGGGGTGGAACGCTTCCGCGGCTACCTGTCGGCGCATCCCGATATTTCCGAAGTGCAGAAGCGCCGTGTGATCGCGGCCTTCCTAGACAAGTTCGCGCTCGATGAAGAGATCGAAGAGGAACTGGACATGCCCGGCTGGACGGAAGAGCTCGTCGCGGAGTTGACCGAAGTCTATGACGAGGATGTTCTGGCCATCCAACGGATTCCCGGCGTCACGGTGCTGACCCCCTGACGATTTGACGGTTCGCGGGTTCGTTTGAAGTGCGACAATTTACTTTAAGGCTAAAATATTTTTTCTTGAAATAAAAAATCAGCCGTTCTAGCCTTTCCCCGACGCTGTCGATGGGGGGCGCATCATGCGTGCGATATGTCTTGGGGGCGGTCCGGCGGGGCTCTACTTCGCGATCTCGCTGAAGTTGCGGCAGCCGGAGGCGCAGGTCACGGTGCTGGAGCGCAACCGCGCCGATGACACTTTCGGCTGGGGCGTCGTGCTGTCGGACGAGACGCTCGACAACCTCGAAGCCAACGATCCCGTTTCCGCCAAGGAGATCCGCAGCCATTTCGCCTATTGGGACGACATCGCGTTGCATCACAAGGGCCATACGATCCTGTCGACGGGGCATGGGTTCTGCGGCATCGGGCGCAAGCGCCTGTTGCTGATCCTGCAGGACAGGGCGCGCGCGCTGGGGGTTGATCTGCAGTTCGAGACGGAGGTGAAGGCCGCCTCCGACTATATGCAGGACTATGACCTCGTGGTGGCCTGCGACGGGCTCAATTCCAAGACGCGGATGGAATTCGAGGAGACGTTCAAACCCGATATCGACGTGCGGCGCTGCCCTTTCGTCTGGCTCGGCACGCATCAGAAGTTCGACGACGCCTTCACCTTCATCTTCGAAAAGACGGAGAAGGGTTGGATCTGGGTCCATGCCTACCAGTTTGACAAGGATACCGCGACCTTCATCGTGGAGTGTTCGCAGAAGACCTTCGATGCCTACGGTTTCGGGGAGATCAGCCAGCAGGAAACCATCGCCATCTGCGAAGAGATCTTCAGGGATCATCTGGACGGTCACAAGCTGATGACCAATGCCAACCACATCCGCGGGTCGGCATGGATCAGGTTCCCGCGTGTGCTTTGCGAGAAGTGGAGCCACGAAAACGTCGTGCTGCTGGGCGATGCCTCGGCCACGGCGCATTTTTCCATCGGATCGGGCACGAAGCTCGCGCTGGAATCCGCGATCTCGCTCGCGCGTCATGTGACGGATGAGCCGGACCTGAAGGTCGCCTTCGAGAAATACGAGGAGGCGCGCCGCCTCGAAGTGCTGCGGCTGCAATCGGCGGCGCGGAATTCCGTCGAATGGTTCGAGGACGTTGAACGCTACCTCGACCTCGATCCCGTGCAGCTCAACTATTCGATGCTCACCCGCAGCCAGCGCATCAGCCACGAGAACCTGCGCGCGCGGGACGCGAAATGGCTGGAGGGGGCGGAAAAGTGGTTCATGGAACAGGCGGGGGCAGGGGCCAACGGGCCGGTGCGCGCGCCCATGTTCGCGCCATTCCGGCTGCGCGAGATGGAGTTGGTTAATCGCGTCGTCGTCTCGCCCATGGCGCAATACAAGGCGGTGGACGGCTGCCCGACGGACTGGCACCTCATCCATTACGGCGAACGCGCGAAAGGCGGGGCGGGGCTGGTCTATACGGAGATGACCTGCGTCTCGCCGGAGGGGCGCATCACACCGGGTTGCCCGGGTCTTTACGCCCCGGAGCATGAGGCGGCGTGGAAGCGCCTCACCGATTTCGTCCATGCGGAGACGGAGGCGAAGATCTGCTGCCAGATCGGACATTCCGGGCGCAAGGGTTCCACCCAGCTCGGCTGGGAAGAGATGGACGCGCCCTTGAAGGCGGGCAACTGGGAAACCGTGAGCGCCAGCGCGATCCCGTGGTCCGACAATAATCCCGCCCCCCGCGCAGCCACCCGCAAGGATATGGACGAGATCCGCGATGCTTTCGTCGCCGCCGCCGAAATGGCCGACCGGGCGAATTTCGACATGATCGAGCTTCATGCGGCGCATGGTTATTTCATATCCTCCTTCATTTCCCCGCTCAGCAATACGCGGAAAGACGAATATGGCGGCAGCCTCGAAAACCGGATGCGCTACCCGCTGGAGGTCTTTCGGGCCATGCGCGCGGTCTGGCCGGAGCATAAACCCATGGCGGTGCGCATTTCGGCCAACGACTGGGCCGGCGATGACGGGGTGACGCCGGAAGAAGCGGTGGAGATCGCGCGCATGTTCGATGCGGCGGGCGCGGATATCATCGACGTTTCCGCCGGGCAGACCAGCACGCAGGCGCAGCCGGTCTACGGGCGCATGTTCCAGACGCCCTTCTCGGATCGTATCCGCAATGACGGCGGCATCAAGACGATGGCGGTGGGCAACATCTATGAGGCCGATCACGTCAACTCCATTCTCATGGCCGGACGTGCCGATCTGGTCTGTCTGGCGCGGCCGCATCTGGCCGATCCATACTGGACCTTGCGGCAGGGTGCGGCGATCGGCGACCGGCACGCCGCATGGCCGCTGCCCTACGGGCCGGGGCGGGATCAGGCGTGGCGGCTCGCCGACCGCGCGGCAGAGGTGGAAAAGGTATGAGACGCGTTCTGGTCACCGGGGGCGGTTCGGGCATCGGGCGCGGGATCGCGCGGGCCTTCGCGGCGGCGGGCGAGGATGTCACCATCGCCGGGCGCAAGATGGCGGCCCTGCAGGAAACGGACGGCGGGCGCGGTATGACCTGCGTAACCGCCGATGTCACGGATGAAGACGCGGTGGAGGCGCTGTTCGACCGGCCCTTTGACGTGGTCGTGGCCAATGCCGGCATGGGGCGCGCTGCCCCGCTGACAGAGACCACGCTGGAGGACTGGAACCGCACCATCGCGGTGAACATGACCGGCACCTTCCTGACCTTTCGCGCCGCCCTGCGCGGCATGGAAAAGGGCGGGCGGCTGATTGCTGTCGCCTCCACCGCCGCGCTCTCGGGGGCGCCGCGGGTGGCGGCCTACACGGCATCGAAGCATGGCGTGCTGGGGCTCGTGCGCTCGGTCGCGCGGGAAGTGGCGAAAAAGGGGATCACCTGCAACGCGATATGCCCCGGTTTTGTCGATACCGATCTGGCCGAGGCCGCGATTACCGGCGTGATGGCGGGGCGCGGCGTGGACCGCGCGGAAGCGACGCGGATGGTGGTGGCCGGCAATCCCGTGGGGCGGCTCATCTCGGTGGAGGAGGTCACCTCCGCCGCGCTCTACCTCGCGTCGCCGGGGGCTTCCATGGTCAATGGCCACGCGCTGAGCGTGTCGGGAGGAGAGACATGAGCACTCCCACCCCATCGAACGCCCTGCCGTCGAAAGACCGGCTGCGCCTGTGGCTGCGCCTGCTGAAGCTGACGCGGGGGATCGACGCGCATCTGCGCGAAAAGCTGCGCGTCGAATTCGCGACCACGCTGCCGCGCTTTGACATGCTGGCCGCGCTCTCGCGGCATCCGGACGGGCTGAAGATGAGCCAGCTTTCGGGCGTGCTGCGCGTCTCCAACGGCAATGTCACCGGTATCGCGGACCGTCTGGCCGAAGAAGGGCTGGTGGAGCGCGTGCCGGTGCCCGGCGACCGCCGGGCCATGGTGCTGCGCCTGACCCGCCGCGGAAAGACCGAGTTCGCCCGGCAGGCGCAGGCCCATGAGGCCTGGATCGATACCATGCTGGCTGACGTCTCCGCCGAGGACGCCCGCTACATGGCCGGAAAACTGGCGGCCATCGCAGCCGCCGCGGAAACAAAGGAAAACGCCCATGCGCAGTGACGTGCAGCATTTCGACTGCAGCATCAAAGACCGGATCGCCACCGTGCGGCTGGACCGGCCCGACCGCAAGAACCCGCTGACCTTCGACAGCTATGCCGAATTGCGCGACTGGTTCCGCGATCTCGTCTACGCCGACGATGTCGATGTGGTGATCTTCGGCTCCAATGGCGGCAACTTCAGTTCGGGCGGGGATGTGCATGACATCATCGGCCCGCTCACACGTATGTCGATGAAGGAGCTTCTTCAGTTCACCCGGATGACCGGCGATCTGGTGAAGGCCATCGTGAATTGCGGCAAACCCGTCATCGCGGCGGTGGACGGGATCTGCGTGGGCGCGGGGGCCATCATCGCGATGGCATCGGACCTGCGCATCGCCACGCCCGAGGCAAAGACCGCCTTCCTGTTCACCCGCGTGGGCCTTGCGGGCTGCGACATGGGGGCCTGTGCCATCCTGCCGCGCATCATCGGCCAGACGCGCGCGGCGGAACTGCTTTATACCGGGCGCTCCATGAGCGCGGAGGAGGGCGAGCGCTGGGGGTTCTTCAACC
The DNA here is from genome assembly GCF_001635395.1 of Sulfitobacter sp. HI0129. Taxonomy (NCBI): domain Bacteria; kingdom Pseudomonadati; phylum Pseudomonadota; class Alphaproteobacteria; order Rhodobacterales; family Roseobacteraceae; genus Sulfitobacter; species Sulfitobacter sp. HI0129. The sequence continues at coordinate 5,950 of NZ_LWGH01000367.1, forward strand.
GGCTCGTAGAGGCGGGCGAACTGGACGAGGCGGCGCTGACATTGGCCCGCCAGATCAAAGCGGGACCCAACTTTGCCCATATGATGACCAAGACGATGCTGGCGCAGGAATGGTCGATGTCGATCGAACAGGCCATCGAGGCAGAGGCGCAGGCGCAGGCCATCTGCATGCAGACGGGTGATTTCGAACGGGCCTACAAGGCTTTCGTGGCGAAGGAAAAGCCCGTTTTCGAGGGGGATTGATCGTGGCGGATGTGGGAGCCTCCGGCGGGGATTTTAAACCATTTGGAAGCGGAGGCTTCGCGCATGGCTGATCGCAGCTACCTGCTCTGGCCGTTCTTCGAGGCGCGGCACCGCGAACTGGCCGAGGCGCTGGACGACTGGGCCACGCGCAATCTATGCGACGTGGATCATTCGGATACCGATGCCGCCTGCCGGCAGTTGGTACGGATGCTGGGCGCGGGCGGCTGGCTGCGCCATTCGGGCGCGGGCGCGGGCGAGACGCTTGATGTGCGCTCGCTCTGTCTTGTCCGCGAAACGCTGGCGCGGCATGACGGATTGGCCGATTTCGCCTTTGCCATGCAGGGGCTGGGGACCGGGGCGATTTCGCTTTTCGGCACCGAGGAACAGCGCGGCTGGCTGGAGCGTACGCGGGCAGGTGAGGCGATTTCGGCCTTTGCGCTGACCGAGCCGCAATCGGGGTCGGACGTGGCCAATTCGACCATGACGGCGGCGCCCGATGGGAATGGATTCTTGCTCAATGGGCGCAAGACCTGGATTTCGAACGGCGGGATCGCCGATGTCTATACCGTCTTTGCCCGCACGGGGGAGGCGCCGGGCGCCAAGGGGCTTTCCGCCTTCGTTGTGCCCGCAGACACGCCGGGGCTGAAGATCGAAGAACGGCTGGAGGTCATGGCGCCGCATCCCTTGGCCACGCTGCATTTCGACGGCGTGAAGGTACCGGGGTCTGCGCTGATTGGCGAAGCGGGCCGGGGCTTCGGCATCGCCATGTCGGTGCTCGATGTGTTCCGCTCCACCGTGGCGGCAGCGGCGCTGGGCTTTGCTAGCCGGGCGCTCGACGAGGCGATCGGGCGCGTGACCCGGCGCGAGGTGCAGGGCGCGCCGCTTGCGGATTTGCAGATGGTGCAGGGCCATATCGCGGATATGGCGGTGGATGTGGATGCCTCCGCGCTGCTGGTCTACCGCGCCGCCTGGACGAAGGACAGCGGAGCGGCCCGCGTCACCCGCGAGGCCGCGATGGCCAAGCTCTTTGCGACGGATCATGCGCAGCAGGTGATCGACCGGGCGGTTCAGTTGCACGGCGGCGACGGCGTGCGGCACGGCGAGACGGTCGAGCGGCTTTACCGCGAAATCCGCGCGTTGCGTATCTACGAAGGCGCGTCCGACGTGCAGCGCGTCGTCATCGCGCGGCAGACGTTGGGAGGAGGATGACATGCTGAAGCGCTCTGGACATCTGGACAGTTTCGCGCGGGACAACCTGCCGCCGCAGGACCAATGGCCCGACTTCCTGCTTGGCGGGTTCGATTATCCGGACCGGCTGAACCTTGGCGTGGAACTGACCGATGCCATGGTGAAAAAGGGGTTCGGTGATCATACCGCGTTGATCGGGAACGGGCGCAGGCGGACCTACAAGGAGCTGGCCGACTGGACGAACCGGCTGGCGGCGGCGCTGGTCGAAAACTTCGGGGTGAAGCCGGGCAACCGCGTGCTCATCCGGTCCGTCAACAACCCGGCGATGGTGGCCTGCTGGCTCGCCGCGACAAAGGCGGGGGCGGTGGTCGTCAACACCATGCCCATGCTGCGAGCGGGCGAATTGGCCGCCATCGTGGACAAGGCAGAAATCAGCCACGCGCTTTGCGACACGCGCCTGATGGATGAGCTGACCACCTGTGCCAAGACGTCCGACCATCTGCGCACGGTGGTGGGCTTCGACGGCACCAGCAACCATGACGCGGAGCTTGACCGGGCGGCGCTGGAAAAGCCCGTCCAGTTCGAGGCCGCCGATACCGCGCAGGACGATGTGGCGCTTTTGGGATTTACCTCGGGCACCACGGGCAGCCCGAAGGCCACGATGCATTTCCATCGGGACCTCTTGATCATCGCGGATGGCTACGCGCGCGAGGTGCTGCAGGTGGTGCCCGAGGATGTCTTCGTGGGCTCGCCGCCGCTAGCCTTTACCTTCGGGCTTGGCGGGCTTGCCGTCTTTCCGCTTCGCTTCGGGGCGGCGGCGACGCTGCTGGAGACCGCCAGCCCGCCCAACATGATCGAGATTATCGAGAAATATAAGGCGACCGTCTGCTTTACCGCGCCCACGGCCTATCGTGCGATGTTGCAGGCGATGGAGGAAGGTGCAGACCTGTCGAGCCTGCGCGCCGCCGTCAGCGCGGGCGAGACGCTGCCCGCCCCAGTCTATCACGACTGGAAGGAAAAGACCGGCAAGCCGATGCTGGACGGGATCGGCGCGACAGAGATGCTCCATATCTTCATCTCCAACCGCTTCGACGATCACCGCGCCGCCTGTACCGGCAAGCCGGTCACGGGATATGAGGCCCGTATCATCGACGAACACGGTAACGATGTGCCGCACGGTGAAGTGGGTCGGCTGGCGGTGCGCGGGCCCACAGGGTGCCGCTATCTGTCGGACGCGCGTCAGGCGGCCTATGTGCAGGACGGCTGGAACATCACCGGCGACAGTTTCGTGATGGACGCGGATGGCTATCTGCATTTCGCCGCGCGCAACGACGACATGATCATCTCGTCGGGCTACAACATCGCGGGCCCGGAGGTGGAGGCCGCGCTGCTTTCTCACCCGTCGGTCAGCGAATGCGCCGTGGTGGGCAAGCCCGACGATGCGCGCGGTGCCATCGTCCAGGCCCATGTGGTGCTGGTGGAGGGGGCCACGGGCGACGCCCGGACCGTCAAGGCCCTGCAGGAGCATGTGAAGAACGCC
>NZ_LWGH01000368.1:0-7014 GCF_001635395.1 Sulfitobacter sp. HI0129
CAGCATCAGCGAACCCGGCGCACGGGCCTCTAGTGCCAGGGCGGCAGAGCAGATCGCGGCGGCGGTGTTTTTTGCGGAAGGCTCGATCAGGATGTCGACAGGCGCAATCTCGAGGGAGGCGAGTTGCTCGATCACGATAAAGCGAAAGTCGGCGGCGGTGACGATCGTGGGCGCGGCAAAGCCATCCCCCGACAAGCGACGCGCGGAGGCCTGATAAAGGCTTTCGTCGCCGGTCAGCTTGACGAACTGTTTGGGGTAGGACTTGCGCGACAAGGGCCAAAGCCGCGTGCCGGAGCCGCCACACAGGAGAACGGGGTGAATTAGGTTTTCCATAAGTAACTCTTAACGCCTGAAGGTTTCAGGATTGGCCAGAAACCATTGGTAGGTTTCCGCAAGCCCCTGATCCAGCCCGATCCGCGCGGACCAGCCCATCTGGGTAAGCCGCGAAACATCCATCAGCTTGCGCGGGGTGCCGTCGGGTTTGCTCGGGTCGGTCACAATGCGGCCCGTGTAACCCGTGACAGCCGCAACCTTCTGCGCCAGTTCAAGGATCGAGATATCGGTGCCTGATCCAACATTGATATGGCTGAGCATTGGCTGGGTGTTTGCCTCATACTCGGCCTTAGGCAAATCAAGCACAAAGAGCGAAGCGGCGGCCATGTCATCCACATGCAGGAATTCGCGGCGCGGCGTGCCGGTACCCCAGATAACGACATCTTCGTCCCCCGATTGCGCGGCCTCGTGAAAACGGCGGATCAGAGCGGGAAGCACGTGGCTGTTCTCGGGGTGGAAGTTGTCGCCGGGCCCGTAGAGGTTCGTCGGCATGACCGAGCGATAATCGGTGCCGTGCTGGCGGTTGTAGCTCTCGCAGAGCTTGATCCCGGCGATCTTGGCGATGGCGTAGGGTTCGTTCGTCGGCTCCAGCACGCCGGCCAGCAGTGCGTCCTCGCGCATTGGCTGCGGAACGGCGCGGGGGTAGATGCAGGATGAGCCAAGCTGCAAAAGCCGCGTGACGCCAGCGGCATAGGCCTGATGGGTGACATTCGCCTCGATCATCAGGTTGTCGTAGATGAAGTCAGCGGGGTAGCTGTTGTTGGCAAGGATCCCACCCACTTTGGCAGCGGCAAGGATCACCACATCGGGGCGCTCGGCCTGCATGAATGCCCGCACAGCACCCTGATCTGTCAGGTCGAGTTCCGCATGGGTGCGGGTGACGATGTTCGTTTCGCCACGCGCTTGCAACTGCCGCAGGATCGCGCCACCAACCATCCCTCGGTGGCCTGCAAGGTATATCTTGCGCATTGCCTTAACTCTCGATCGAAATGTGCAGGTCCAGCCCGTGTTCGCGCAACAAACGGGTGCGACGCGCGTTTTGCAGATCATGGGCGACCATTTCCGCGCACATTTCCTGCACGGTAATCTCGGGCGTCCAGCCAAGCTTTGCCTTGGCTTTGGAAGGATCGCCAAGCAGCGTCTCGACCTCGGCGGGGCGGAAATAGCGCGGGTCGATGCGAACGATCACATCGCCAACCGAAAGTGCGGGCGCCGCGTCGCCCTCAATCGCGGCGACAATTCCGACCTCGTCCAGTCCTATGCCCTCAAACCGCAGCGTGATGCCCAACTCGGCGGCGGACCATTCGATGAACTGGCGCACGGAGTATTGTACACCCGTGGCGATGACAAAATCTTCGGGCGTATCCTGTTGCAGCATCATCCACTGCATCCGCACGTAGTCTTTTGCATGGCCCCAATCGCGCAGCGCGTCGATATTGCCCATGTGGAGGCAGGGCTCCAACCCCTGCGCGATATTGGCCAGACCGCGGGTGATCTTGCGGGTCACGAAAGTCTCTCCGCGACGGGGGCTTTCGTGGTTAAAGAGGATGCCGTTACAGGCATACATGCCATAGGCCTCGCGGTAGTTCACGGTGATCCAATAGGCATACATCTTGGCCACCGCATAGGGGCTGCGCGGGTGGAAAGGTGTTGACTCGGTCTGGGGAATTTCCTGCACGAGGCCGTAGAGTTCAGAGGTTGATGCCTGGTAGAAGCGGGTCTTCTTTTCGAGCCCCAGAAAACGGATCGCTTCGAGTAAGCGCAGCGTGCCAATCGCATCGACATCAGCGGTGTACTCAGGCGACTCGAAACTCACTGCCACATGGGATTGCGCGCCCAAATTATACACCTCATCGGGCTCCACCTCCCGCAGGATGCGTGTAAGGTTCGAAGTGTCCGTCAGATCCCCGTAGTGCATTTTGAACCTTTGGTGCGTGGCATGTGGATCCTGATAGATGTGATCCACCCGAGCCGTGTTGAACAAAGACGCACGACGTTTGATTCCGTGAACATCGTAGCCCTTCTCAAGCAAAAACTCGGCGAGGTAGGAGCCATCCTGCCCCGTAATCCCAGTAATTAGTGCGCGTTTCGTCATTGTGGGTTTCCTTTTTTCGAAAAAATGGCTCTAATCACGTGCCCCCCCAGACGGCATCGATGTGCCAAGGTAGTTTTGCGATCATCTACAGAGGAGGAGGGTCATGTCGGAGATTATCGCGTTCGGGCTCGACCTGACGAAAAACGTATTCCAAGTTCGCGGGGCAGATGGCGCGGGCAGTGCAGTGCAGGGCAAAAAGCCGAAACGGGATCAAGTCCTTGATTTTTTCGGGCGACTGTCTTCCTGTATCGTTGTCACGGAAACCGGTAGCAGCGCGCATTTCTGGAGTCGAGATCGGCAAGTTGGGCCATGACGTGCGGCTCATTCCGTCGGGATACGTCAAGCCCTTCGTGAAACGGCAGAAAAACGATGCAGCCGATGCCGAGGCGACCTTCGAGGCCGCGATGCGTCCGACATTGAGGTTTGTAAACATGTTGCAAAAATCGTACTAACTGTAGTGGATCCGGTGTGATCTGGCAGTTGGCCGTTTTTCCGGCGGCGTCTGTCAGGTCAAGTCGGTTTAGGAACTTTTCCTTCCAAGTCTTTTTACCCTGGATCATGGTCTGGTACGGGGTTCTGCCGCAACACATTTTGCCCTAATGCGTGCTCTCGTGGTTATAGTGGTGCGGCCACCCGCGCCTAGTACAAGCGCACATTTAGTCATGTAGCTTAATCCTTTGAAACCTAGATTGTCCCGCTAATGCGACTGACACTGCACCTTTGCAGAGCCGGAACACGCATAGCGATTTGGCCCGCAAAAGCCAATTGGGAAGAGCATGCGATCGTAGCCCATGGGAGGTTGGGGTCGATCCACAGGCCGCGTTGCAACTCCGGCTCGGGTGCATGACAGGGGCTCCGTTTCACGCGACTTGCCCCCGGACCAGATGACCTTCATTTCCGCGTCGAAGCGCTCGAAGCGCGAATGGCACGACGTCAGAAACCATGTCGCCATCATTTTCAAAGAACGCTTCAAAATGACGAAAGAAAACGTGTCAAACACAAAATTCGGCACAGTTTCGTGACAGCTAAAACGAGGTCGAACTTTTTGATCCGTTCCGACAACTCATCGTTTTCACGCGGTGTACAATTGTATCGGAAACGCACTTGGGTCATTTTCTCTCTACGAGAGTAGTCTGTAGTGAGAATTGCTGTGTCCGGTGGAGAGACAGATAGCGTCTTGTCCGCGATCCGTTCAACCATGTGCGGAACCTCGCAATCGAACCCGCTGTGAGAAGCGCGGGTTTAATGCGTCAGTTCACTCACGTATCTGCGCGGTGAAACCCATACTCATGACCGCCTTGCGAAACGTAGTGAAGGGCATATCCTGCCGCGCGCAACATGGCGACGGCCTTTCGTGTGTCGTCAGGGGTGTAGCCGTACATATTGTGATGGAATTCGACGCAAATCTGACCCGGCATAATTCCCTTGGCCATCATGTCGACAATGACTGGGTATTCGGAACCTTCGATGTCCATTTTCAGTAAATCGATGGTCTCGTGACCGAGCCGATTCATTAATTCGTCCAGTGGCTCGACCGGCAATTCCACGACTTCGCAGCTGTCGCTGCGTTCAGCAACCGTATAAGATACGAAATCGTCCTCGGGGGGAGCGGAGAAGCGCAACACCTCAGTCTTGTTGGACAGCCCAACATCGTGGAATTTGAACCCCGCCGGAAGGTCCTGTACCTGCACCCAAGCGATACAGCGCGGGGTCGGATCGAAGGCGTCTACCGTGCAGCCGAAACTGCCAATCACTGCGAGGTCGAAGCTGATGTCCGTGCCGACGCCAAAACAATATACCACGCTTTGCGTTGTTAGACTGCCGTTCATCACTGGCCATCCTCCATAGTCGGAGCCAAGAACCCGGAAGGCAAACTGATCGTCCGGGCGGTGAAGCGGAGGCTTTATAAGACTCTTGAAACGGCGAACCACCGGCCGCACAAGTGACTTTAAGTCATTGGTGTTCATACTCTAGTCCCTGTGAATTTATGAGTAGGCGGCGCTCCAATCCGGCAGCACCCCAGCAATCGGTGATGCAACAAATGACAGAATCTAGGGCCCAAACATCGTCCTCGGCTATCAGAAAATAACGGTGCCTGATGTCCTATTTCAATCCGGTGGGGCAAGAGCGAGGCGCAGACACTGGTCGAACCGTTTGGGTGAAAACCTGGCGCGCGCCTGCGCGGCAGCGTCGTGGGCGGATCGGGGCCGGGACGCGACGAGTGGGCGCAGTGCCTCGCATATCGCGCTGGGGTCTTTCTGCACGAAGATCGCCGGGTAGTCGCCCACGGTCGCCCGCATCGCCGCGGTATCGGAGACTAATAACGTTCGCCCTTCGAGCATACCTTGGATCACGGCAAGAGGCTGGCACTCGCTTGAGTATTCCGACGGCAGCGCAACGACGTCGCTCGCCGTTACGTATCCGGGCACCGCTCCGGGCGGCACGACGCCCTTCATCTCGATCCAGTCCTCACTGCGCAGGCCTTCGAGAAAGGCGTGCATCTCGGCTTCCGTTCTTTCCGCGTCGCCGATCGGACTGCCGAGTATGACCAGCCTGATTGCCGCGCCCTCGTTGCGCAATAGCCTAACCCCCTCGACCAATTCGGCGATACCTTTGGTGGCCATGATATTAGAATTCCATAGTACAATGAACGGAGCGACGACAGACTTCCATGCCGAACGCGCATTATCGCTGCCGACTTCGGCAAAGTTCTCACACAGGGTCAGGCGGTGGAGGTGGAAAGCAGCCAACTGCTCCAGTAGGTGGCTGGACGGAACGATGACCTCGCAGGAGGCGTAAAGCCAGCGGGCCAGCGGGCCAACCCTACGACGCTTAAGAAGTTCGGGGAAATCCGACCCGTGCACATGGGCAACGACCCGCGCGCCTAGGCGCGACGTGAGTAAGGGCAACATGTCGCGCAGAAAACCGACGGAAGATCGTGAGCAGACAACGTAGGCGCCGGCGTGCCGGCCAGAAACCACGGAAGCGGTCAGCCGCGTTGCCTGCCACAAGGTTTTCAAAATCGCCGGCAGCGTATTGCCGCGATAAGTGTAGACGGTTCCGAGCCTGTCCGCTTGTCCTGCAATCACCCTTTGAGTCACTATATTCTGTCCGTTCACGCTAGAAAGATCAGGAGTCCAGACGGCCAGCTTGCCTAGGGTATCCCTAGTCATTCCAACCCATCCACAAGCGCGCAAAATCGGCGTGCCATATCTTCGACATTGAACGTTTTCGCAGTTGTCTTCACCGCCTCGGTTGACGACCTCACCAGTTGGTCAGGTTGTTTGATAAGGTCCGATATTGTGTTTGCCAGCGCATCGGCGTTGCCGAAGCGGAACGCCGAGCCGTTTTCGCCGGGTCGATGGGCGGCAATTTCAGGCATATGCTGCCAGCGATCGTCGTGAACGATCGCCGGCAGCCCGTAGGTCAAACCGTGTATTAGCGACAGGCCAACTGAACCTGGATACACGAACAGGCGGCATTTATTTGCGATCCTCGCAATTTGTGGTTCATCAGTCAACGCGCCATGCCATGCAATTCGATCCGAGATTCCAAGCTGGGCTGCACGATTGCGAAGTACCTCCGCCTCGTCGCCATCGCCAATTACGTCTAACGTAACCGATATGCAACTTTCGTGCGACAGCGCGTCCAGCAAGAGCGACAATTCGGCTTTTTTCGTGACGCGACCGATGAAGAGAAGGTCTCTTGGCCGGCGAGAGGCCTCGTACGGGGCTCGAAGGGCCACGATCTGATCCGTTTCAATCCCATTGTTGAGCCCTTTTACGGGGACTGAGCTGTGCCGCGCATTCTGCGTCTGATACTCGTCCACTTCTTGATCGGTGTAGAACAAGATCGCGTCTGCCAGCCGCATAATCCAGAACCGGATTGTCGCACGCCAAGGTCTGCTTGTTGCGGACCAGAAATGCCCCCACCATACCACGCGCGCGCCGACGAGTTTCGCTTTCAGGATCAGGGCTAAGTTGGAGATGGTCCGGGGTTGCCCTGATAACACGAGAATGTCGCCGCGTCGTAACGAAATGGCCAGAGCGCCAGATTGCCATTCCAGTTTACACAAGATTGGTCGCGCTGGATTCAGGGGGCGGAACCAGGAGGCGGCCGTCGTTTTAGCGTTCAATGCGCCGAGTTCTGACTGGCGTGATGCGTAGACGGTAAAGCGCTCGCCGTAAATTTTGGAGAGTCTCGCGAAGAGCGGAATCCGGTAGAGCGGCAATGCCGGTTGGGTCACAACGATCCTGGATGTTGCGGCAGGGACGGGCGTGCCCGCTTTTTTCAACGGCCCCTTCATCGGAGCCCGCCGACAAGCCCAGGCCGCGTTTGGATCGCCACGGCGTGTCTTGGTGATCGTGTACTTGCATAGTGCGCTATCGCAAGAGCGATGGTCATCCACATGGTGGTTGAGTTGAATAACGCGCCGGAAAACTGATGGGCGGTAATGTACTGGACGGTGAGCAGCCCGATCCACAGGTCACCTGCACCGCGACGTAAAATTCTCCATGCCGAATACAATGCGAGAACTGTAATGCCGATGAACGGAATGCTTCCGATCAACCCGGTGGCCATCAGGG
>NZ_LWGH01000369.1:0-9902 GCF_001635395.1 Sulfitobacter sp. HI0129
ATTTACACGGGCAGCGGCGTGAAGCTGCGCACGGGCACCACGGAGGTCGAATTCGTCCGGAACCCCGTGCCCACAATTGGAATCCGGCTGGACGATGGGCGCAGCTGCGAGCTGTTCACCTGGTTCGCCCCGATCGGGGGCGAAGAGATCGCCTCGCACAACCTGCTGCAACTCCTGCGCGGGTCGCGATCCCTCGGGCTTGACCGGTTCTCCACCAGCAAGGCCCTGCTTGCGGATGGCGGCGTGGCAAAATCGGACCGGTCCCCGCTTCTGGAGGCGGTCAGCGCGGTGCCGCTGCGCGGTCTGGTGAACGTCACGCGGCTGTCGCTGCAAAGCGCGGTGCTGGAGCCGCTTCGGGCGCCGGATCTCGGGGACGGGGCGAAAGATGCCGCCTTCGGTTTCGCCCGTCTCGACATTGCGGAGGAGATCTCCGCGATCCTGAAGGACCGGCCCGCCACGGGGCCCAAGGAGGCCGCGATCGAGGCGCTGGAAAACTGGTTGGCCGAAATCGAGCCGGCGAAGCTGATCGGGACGAATGGCGGCGAACATGAGCCGGGCGCGACGAGCGTCATCTTTGCCGGTCAGGTCGCGGTGGACCGCCCATCGACGGCGGAGTTGCGGGTCGAGGCGCGCTGGACGGATTGGACCGACGACGTCAGCCGACCCGCGCGGCGCCATGAGCCGCCCGAAGGCAGCGGCGCGGACCACGTGCATTTCCTGCGTCCCTTCAGGCCCGCAGAGCCAGAAGGCTGGTCCTTGCTGGAGGGCACCGCGACACGGGTCGCCAATTCCGACGCTCTCGCGGGCGAGCCCGTGGACCTCCTGCTGGATGAGGAGGGTTTGCCACGTTGCCTGATACATGATTTTCTCGACACTCGCGCGCGGGAGATGGAGGTGCGTCTGGTCGCGGTCTCCCGGCATGCCGGCCGGTTCACCGAAACGGACGATCCGGATCGCTTCGAGCTTCGCGGCAAACCCACGCGGATCAGCGTGCCGGCCAGCGCGCGACCGCCGCAGCCGGTGCTGGCCGAAGACATGTTGCCCATATTCCACGAGGCGCGCAGCAGCTTGTCCAGCGACGGTTTCGACGGTCGGCGCCGCTCGGGCGTGCGCATCGAACGGTCCACCTCGCTGCGTTACTTCCTCAAGCGTCCCTGGTTCGAGGCGGGTGCGGGACAACAGCTTGCCGTGCTGCTCTGGGACGGGGCTTTGTTCGACCCGCAGGCGGCATCGAAGGTCAATTCCGCGGCGACGACCCCGGACAGCATCCCGCCGAAAATGCGCCCGTTCGTGAGCCTGCACGGCCGCGATCCCAAATTCGCCAGCGCCAGCCTGCCGGACTTCCTGACCGGCGCGGATTTCATTAACGACGTGGATCGCGTCGCGGGTCTCGCCCTGCCGGATGTCGCCCTGCCGGAGCAGATGCCGGATGGCCAGAGCCTGACGGATTACCGGGCCTCTGCCGCGCTCTTCGACCCTTATCTCGACCGCACCCGCGACATCTGGCTGGTCGACATCACGATGGCCGCGCGCAGCACATACATGCCCTTCGTGCGCCTCTCCCTCGCGGCCTGCCAGCGCAACGCATTGCCCGGGCTGAAACTGTCCCGCCCCGTCGAAGGCTGGGGACGGATACCGCCGCGTCGCGACTGCACGGTAACCGTGGGATACAATACCGACCGATCGCTGGACGGGCGTGTCCGGATCGCCGTCGATGGCGGCGCCTATACCCAACGGGAGCCCGGACCCATGCTGGCCGATCATGTCGCACAGACGAACACGCCCTGGCTGGAGGTCATCTTTCTGGAGCGCGTCCCGAACCGAACCGGCTCGGGCGGTTGGGTCAAGGTTGCAGCCACCCCGGCGGACGGACGCAACTTCATCAATCCAAGGGTCCACCAGACCGGGGCGGCGGATGCATCGGTCTCCGACAAGCTCTGGGATTTTCAGACTGCACTGCCCAATGCGTGGCGGGACGGGAAATCCGCGCGGGAGCGGGCGGTCCTGCTTCGCGAGTACGAGCGTGTCGCCTCTGACGCGGATGGGCCGAAAACCGGGGATGAAGGCATCGCCGATGGAAGGGTCATAGAAATCGTCGAGGGGTTCGCGGTCTCGCCGGATGGATTGTCTTCGGTCATCAGGGGAAAGACGACGTTGGCCACCCTCGTGACGTTGGAGGAAATCCTTGGGAACCAGGGCTAGGCGGCGTCTGCAATTAGCTGATCCAAGCCATGGCGCATGCTAGGTCGACGAAGGCTTTGAAAGATGAGACGGTCTTTTCGCAGCGCAGGGAGGACTCTCGCCTTTCGTGATGACAACCGGCGCAAGGGCAACCCGTCGCCGGGCGAGGTTGCGGGGCTCGGCACCTTCGAACAACAGGCGATGACGATCGGACCAAACACCTGCCCCGCAACAAGGCATGCCGCTTCCTGCCCGACGCAGTGCAGGTCTCATACACGAACGGCCGCAGTCGGACACAAATGCCCTGCCAGAACCTTTGCCAAGGACGGTGACAAGACGCATAATTTGAAACGTATTTCCCTTGAACCCAAGGGTCACGTCCCACGGAGAGGTGTAACTCCGGGTAGTGCCCTTGATGGCGTCCGCGCCTATCACGAGGCGCTGTAGGATGGCATCAAGGGCGCGGTGGTCATCGGTGAATTTTCGGTAGGGTCGGGTTGCGAAAGCCAACCTGAACCGAAGGAAGACTCCGATGACCAAACCCATGATGGACCTGAGAGAGCTGGTGGAGAAGAGCGCAGATGCCGATCTCCTGCGCGAGATGATCGGTTTCGCCGCCGAACGGCTGATGGAGCTGGAGGTGGGCGCGAAGACCGGTGCCGACTATCACCAGAAGACCCCGGAACGAAAAGCGCAGAGAAACGGCTATCGTGTGTAGATCGGCATGCAAAATTGACCCCAGTTACGGGGTGATCGGCGTCCAAAAGTGACCCGCCTGGCGATTGTGATCAGAAGCTTCCTCAAAAGCATGAGGGAGCAGTCAGGGGATGTTGGTCGTGGAGACGATAGCGAAGATCAGACGTGCGCATTTCATCGACGGCAAGTCGATCAAGCAGATTTGCCGCGAGCTGTCACTTGGGAATGGGTAAAAGCTGGGGGTTATGCCGCCATGTTGGACTTGCCCGGGAAAAGTGGAGAGCACCAACTGAGGAACCAGGAGGTGTTCTATGTCCAACGGGAAAAGACCGACGCCGGAATTTCGGCGTGAAGCGGTGCGACTGGCGCTGACAAGCGGGCGCACGCGAGGTGAAATCGCCGACGATCTCGGCATCGGTCTCTCAACGCTGACACGTTGGGTGAGGCAGGATCGCGACGCAGAGGAGCCTGTTGAGGACCAGCCCGACCTGCGGGCCGAGCTGAAGCGGCTTCGCAGGGAGAACGCGGTGCTGAAGCAGGAGCGCGATATCTTTAAAAAAGCCGCAGCCTTCTTCGCGAAAGACGCAAGTCGATGAGCTTTGCCTTCATTGAGGCGGAGAAGGCCAGCTTTCCCATTCACCGAATGTGCGAGACTTTGGGTGTCAGCCAGAGCGGATTCTTTGCCTGGCGCGACCGCCCGGCCTGCCAGCGTCAGCGGCAGGACATGGTCTACCTTGCCCATATCCGCACGGCCTTCGCCCTGTCGAATGGCACCTATGGTAGCCCCCGGATGCATCGGGATCTCGGCGACGACGGCCACCGGATCGGGCGACACCGCACGGCCCGGATGCGGGAGAATGACCTCGTGGCCCGTCAGAAGCGGCGGTTCAAGCGGACTACGGACAGCGAACACGCCTGGCCAGTCGCGCCTAACCTGCTCGCGCAGGACTTCGAAGCCGAGCAGCGGGATCGCAAGTGGGGCGCCGATATCCCCTACATCTGGACGGCGCAGGGCTGGCTCTACCTCGCGGTCGTGCTCGACCTCCACTCGCGGCGGGTCGTCGGTTGGGCAACGAGCGACCGGCTGAAGCGCAGCCTCGCTGTCGAGGCTCTGCGGCGCGCCATTGTGAACCGCGACCCTGCGCCGGGGCTGGTTCATCATTCCGATCGAGGATCGCAATACTGCTCCGTCGACTATCAGGCCGAGCTTCGAAAACGCGGCATCCTGATCTCGATGAGCGGCAAGGGGAACTGCTATGACAACGCGATGGTCGAGACGTTCTTCAAGACCATCAAGTCGGAGCTGATCTGGCCGGTCGCCTGGCAGACCCGCCAGCAAGCCGAGAACGCCATCGCCAGATACATCGACGGGTTCTATAACCCCGTCAGGCGGCACTCATCGCTCGGCTCCCTAAGCCCCATCGCATTCGAGCGCAGGGTCCGCGAAGTGAACTAAGCGCTCTCCACTAAAAACGGGCAAGTCCAAGTTGCAGTTGGGCATCCCGGAGGGGACGCGTTCCAGATGCAGACAGTAGCTCCACAGACCCTCTTCCTGCTCGAGGGTCAGGGCTTTCACGTTGTAGCGGTGAACGTAGCCGGGGAAGCCGGACAGCGCCGGCGGGGCAGCGGGGACAAGGCCCTTTGCGTTCAGCGCTGCCACGATCATATCGTGGTAGCATTGCATCGGGTCCGGGTTCTGGGCGATGCGGGCTGTGTTGAGCTGGAACATATGTAATCTTTCTGTAGCTGTCGGCAGGGTACGGCCGAATTGAGGATGGGTCCCGTGGCAGGAAGACTTCCTACGAGGGGCAAGGAGGAAATGGGATCGATCAGGAAAGGGCGGAAACACCGAGCTGCCGGGGCCGCGAGGTATTCTCGACCTTGCAGGTGTTCGCCTGTGTGTCCCGATCCGCAGGCTTCAGGCGGTCCGATACCGGGGGCGCCTGTCCGCATACTCGAAGGGTAGCTCGCGCACGCCGGTCAGGACTTCGACGACGATGGCGGCCGCATGGTCAAAGGCCGCGCGCCGGGTCGGGAGGATGAGATTTTCCCGCGTGGTGAGGACATCGGGGTCGCCGAACGGCATGTCGAAAATGACATTGCCGATCCAGCCATCTCCTTTCTGCACAAGTTCGATCCCTGCGAGCCTGTCTGCGGTAAATTGCGCGGGCAGACTGTGGACCGGCTTGTCCTCCGGGATGAGGCCGCGGGCAGCCAGGGAGTTGGTCACTGCCTCCAGCAGGGTGGTGGCGGGAGAAGCAGTCGTCGCGGTGGAGTTCTGAAAGTCGAGCAAGGTAGGCCTCTTTTTGACACTGATGCGGAAAGCCGCAGGGATGAGGCCGATCAGTGGTCGGAGACGTCTCGCCCTCGAAAAGTAGGTAGGTTCAACGAATTTTGAGGAAAAACGACTTCCGCGTACTTTTTTTGAAATTTCCTGGAGAACAAGATGTGGAGCCCGGGCTTGCACATCTTCGTCGAGGAAAACCTGGCCGGACGAGGTGCTCGACAAGATCGTCCGGCCTGGGCGCGGATATTGAGAACCTCGTCAACCTCCCATCCGATTCTACTCGTCGTAGTTCGTTGGAGGACCTCTTAACCTCGTCGGTCGATCGCCGTAAATCGATCCGTGATCTGACATGCCCGGACTGCGGCGTAAATTTGAACCGTTTTTCACGAATAATACCTATTCAAGAACATTTTTCATGTGCTAGGAACGGATTTCATGGACGCAACGCTCTGCTGCAAAAATTCACGCCAAGGGAACGGAATTCATGCCATCGGATCAACAGGTACTTTTTTCGGGCCCGAGAACCGTTTTTCAGGAGCGTCGCCTTCCTGAGACCGCCACCTTGGCAGGCTACAGCGCACTGATTGACGCCTACAGATTATCTGTGCCACTGCCCCGCAAACTTTCGGCAACCGGGAACCATCACCGGATCGTTGAGGATGAGGTTTGGCGCATCCTGACGCCGCGACACGCCCCGAGTGCAGAACTGGATGGCCACCTCACCTTCGCTCTCAAATACGAAGGGCTTGATCTTGCTGTCCTCGCGAAGCTGTTCGCGGCCACCGGGCCTGACGGCATTGTTGACATCGTGCGCAAAAAGCCGACCGGCAGCTACGCAAGGCGCATCTGGTTTCTGTTTGAATGGCTAACGGGAAGCCGACTGAATCTGCCAGATACAGAGGGCGGTCGCTACGTGCCTGTCGTTGATCCCGACCAACAGTTCGCGACGGAAGGGGAAAACGCTCCCCGATATCGCGTCAAAAATAATCTGCCGGGAACCAGAGACTTCTGCCCGCTGGTCTTTCGCACGCAAAAGCTAAACGAGTTCATCGCGATGGACCTGGCCAGTCGAGCCCGCGCGGTCATCGCGGACCTCCCCCGGGACTTGCTCGCGCGGACGGCTGCTTTCCTTCTGCTCAAAGACTCACGTTCCAGCTACGCGATCGAAGGCGAGCGTCCACCACAAGACCGAATTCAGCGTTGGGGCCGTGCGATCGGCGAGGCCGGTCGCCAGCCGCTCGACCGCGATGAGCTGCTACGACTGCAACGGATCGTCATAGGTGATGCCCGGTTCGTCAAGCTGGGTTTCCGCGACGAAGGCGGTTTTGTTGGCGAGCATGACCGCGAAACAAGGATGCCGTTGCCTGATCATATAAGTGCCCGGCATGAAGATCTTCCGTCCCTGACTGACGGGATGATCGCTTTTGATCACGGTGCGTCTCGGCACTCTGACCCGATCGTGTCCGCTGCAATCCTCGCATTCGGTTTTGTCTACATACACCCGTTTGAAGACGGTAACGGCCGGCTGCACCGCTACCTGATCCACCATGTTCTGGCGGAACGCGGCTTCAACCCACCAGGGGTGGTCTTTCCGGTGTCCGCCGCGATCCTAGAACGCATAGATGAGTATAGAACGGTTCTTGAGAGCTATTCAGCACGACTGCTGCCGCTCATCGAGTGGGAGCCGACGGAAAAATTCAACGTTCGGGGCTTGAACGACACAGGCGATTTCTACCGCTTCTTCGACGCAACGCCACACGCAGAATTCCTCTATTCATGCGTCCAAAAGACAATCGAAGAAGACCTGCCGTACGAGACAGCATTCCTTCGAAATTACGATGCATTCCGCAACCAGGTCGAAGCCATTGTTGATATGCCTGGCCATACCATCGATCTGTTGTTTCGCTTCCTTCAACAGAACGGAGGCACCCTGTCGCGTCGCGCCCGAACCAATGAGTTCAAGGAATTGACCGACGACGAAACGGCGCGGATCGAGCACGTCTTTGCAGAAACAATGATTTAGATCGAGGTGGCCTGGGACTGATGCCGGGTTTGAATGGGTCACGTCCGTCAAGGTGGTGTAAATTGCGAGATGGCCTGAGGTCATGATCAGGCGGCTTTCGTGGTAATGCTGAGAATGGGGTCGATCTCCTCCTTGTCGATCTGGTCTGGCCTGTGGGACAGGCTTTGTATCATACTCCATGCAACTCTCTGTATTCGTACAGAATTTGCACTTCGTTTGTGAATCCACCCGGCTACAAACTCATATCTCATAATGAAGTTTATGTTCAATATAATGCAATTCGATCTCGGCATGCATTTTCGTAGCCATATCCGCTATCCAGAAAAGAGTTTGTAGTTCGCGCCAATTTTCACTGACCCCAGAAGAATAGTTGCAAACGGCGATTTTTCTTATTTGAACTCCTTGCATGTGAGTTGGACGCCCACGCGCATGGCTTCGCAATGCACCGCCGTTGCGATGACGGGCTGGATCAAGCCAGAACTAAAAACGCTACACCTCCGAAAGCCAGTCCGGAAGCCAGAGTAAATGTCCAGCCGGGCCGTCGTTCTGTGCGAAAGACGACGCCCGCCAGCCACGCGGCGAAGAACATCTCGACCGACGCGATGATGGCAACTGTGGCCACTCCGGCGTAAACCAGCGCGAAGAACAGCAGGATCTGTCCGATGGAAATTCCCGACGCCGCCGCTAGCTGCCAGCCGGTAGGCCGTCGCCGCACCGCCGCGAGCTGCGCGGCGAACTCCCGCGACACTGGCGCGGCCAGGCAGTAGAAGGTTATCCCCGCACAGGCGCCGATGGCAGTGCCCAATAATGGGTCGGGCAGGCCCGCGATCCCCAGCTTACGCGCCACATAGGACCCGCCGTAGCTGGCGGCGGACACCACAGCCAGCACGCGCCCGGTCGTCCGCGCCGCCCCGCCCCACGCGCCTTCGGCGCCCCCGGCCACCGGCGGCGCTGTTATCCAGACGATGGCGATGCCCGCGAAGATGAGTGCGAAGGCCGCGACGATCTGCGCGCTCAGCCGTTCGCCCAGCACAACGGTGGCCAACACCGTGGCAAAAACCGGGATCAGCCGGCGCAGCAGCGACGTTTCAATAGCACCCGCCAGTTCGATGGACCGAAAGAACGACACGCGGCCCAGCACTGTGGCCAGCAGTCCCGCAAGGCAGAACGCGCCAACCCCCGCCCACAGCTGCGGCGACGTCGCGGGCAGCGGCGGGCCGACGAACAGCCACGCTACCCCCGAACTGATCGCGGTCAGCAGCACTGACAGCAGCACAGCAGTGCCGCGCCCGCCGTTGGCGCGTGCGTCTTTTGTGGCTGCGACCGACGCGAAGGCATAGCAAAGCGCCGACAGCACGGCGAGCGCGGCGCCCAGCGTGGCGGAAGAGCTCATCGGTCGCCCATGTCCTCGATCCTTTCGCACAGCGCCTGCGCCGCTGTGACCCCCCGACCAGTGGCACACGACATCTGTGGTAGGAGCGCCCATTCCAGCATCCACGCCGCACCCGAGCGTTCCTGCTCGTGGATCAGCGCGTGCTGCATCCCTGACAGCGCCCCCGCGTTCAGCCGCGCCAGCGTCACCAGCAGCTCGGCCAGCACCGGGTTCGACTTGTGGGGCATGGCCGATGATCCGCCGCCGCCCGTGATGCGGATATCGTCCAACCCCTGCTGCGCCATCAGCGCAATGTCCTGCCCCATCTTGCCAAGCGTCCCGGCGATGCCCGCCAGGCAGGCCGCATAATGCGCCACCCCGCCCCGGTCGCTTTGCCACGCGTGATCGGGCGCCGACAGTCCCAACCGCGCCCCCATGGCGTCGGCGATGGCCTGAGCTTGGTTTCCGAAGCCGTGGCGCGTGCCGACCGCGCCTCCCAGCTGCAACCGCTCGACCCCCGCGTGCGAGGCGTCGAGCCTGCGCGCCTGCGCGGCCAGCGGCGCGCGCCAGTCGCGCAGCCTATCGGCCACCCGGATGGGCAGCGCCGCCTGCATCCGCGTCCGCCCCATGAGCGGGCGATCCCCGAACCGTTCTTCGAGACCGCCGAGCGAGCCGTCCCGCGTGCACAGCCGCTGCGCCAGCAGGCCCGAGACCGATTTCAGCGTCAGCGCCAACGCGGTGTCCATCACGTCCTGCGACGTGGCGCCGTAGTGGATGGCCTCCTTGTGCGCAGGATCGGCCGCGCGCCAGCGGCGCACCAGCGCCGGGATCGGCAGGCCGTCGCGGGTTACGTCCTCCGCTAGAGACGCTGGATCGATGACGCAGGCCTCCAGCATCGCTGCGGCGGCAGCACCATGGCCCGGTGGCACCCGGCCCGCGGCCTCCAGCGCGTGGGCCAGCGCTACCTCGAACGCGGTGTAATGGGCCAGTTGCGCCTCGGGCGACCACAGAGCTTGCATATCGGCATCGCCGAACAGGCCGCCGAGCCACGGATGGGTGAAGACGTCGCTCACCCCAGCCGCCCGTGCATATCCGACACCAGTTCCGCAACGCGGTCGGGCCACTCCAGGCAGGGCGGATGACCCACGCCCTCCAGCGTGACCAGAGCGACGCCGCGAATACCCCTGGCAAGGTCGGCGACGATTTCAGGCGGGGTCGCTAGATCATCCGAGCCGGCTATGCACATCACCGGGCAGCACAGGTGCGGCAGCGCTGCAGAAAGATCCGCGTCGCGGATTGCCACGCAGGCGGCGCGATACACTGCCTGCGGCGCGCGCGCCAAC
>NZ_LWGH01000370.1:0-4746 GCF_001635395.1 Sulfitobacter sp. HI0129
GGCACGGATAAATACCTGACCCAGTTCGGCTACACGCTTTATGCTTCGCCCCTGAAATGGGTCGTCATGTTCGCGCCCCTCGCCTTCGTCTTCGGCTTCGGCGCGATGATCAACAAAATGTCCGCCGCGACGGCGCAGCTGGTGTTCTACACCTTTGCCGCTGTCATGGGCATTTCCATCAGCTCCATCTTCCTCGTCTTCACCGGCTATTCCATCGCACAGGTGTTCCTGATCACGGCAATCGCCTTTGCGGGTCTGTCGCTCTGGGGCTACACGACGAAGAAGGACATCTCCGGCTGGGGCAGCTTCCTGATCATGGGTGTGATCGGCCTCATCGTGGCGTCCATCGTCAACATCTTCCTCGCCTCTTCGGCGCTGATGTTCGCGATCTCGGCGCTGGGTGTGCTGATCTTCGCAGGGCTCACAGCCTATGACACGCAGAAGATCAAGACCGAGTACCTGGCCCATGCGCATCACGGCGACAGCGAGTGGCTGGGCAAGGCCGCCATCATGGGCGCGCTGAGCCTCTACCTCGACTTCATCAACATGTTCATGATGTTGCTGCAACTCTTCGGCAATCGAGAATAAGGCACAGCGCCTTTGAGTAAAACGGGCCGGTCCTTCGGGGCCGGCCTTTTTCTTTGCCGTGTGTCAGGTGGCGAGCGTTTCGAACATGCGGCCCACGCCGGACGTCACCAGCATGGCGACGAGACCCCAGAAGATGACACGCCGCAGCGACGGAAGCACAGGTGTACCGCCCAGTTTCGCGCTACACGCCCCGAGGAGCGCGAGCGCCAGCACCGCCACGCCGGCGATGCCCCCCCAGGTGAAACCAGCGGGCGCAAGTGCCGCGCCCAGCAGTGGCAGGCCGCCCCCCACCGCGAAAGCCAGCGCGGATGCCCCCGCAGCAAGCGCCGGGTTGGCCTGACCGGCAAGCCCGAACATCCCCAGCTCTTCCCGCGCATGGGCACCAAGCGCATCGTGGTCTGTCATCTGGGCGGCGACTTCCAGCGCCAGATCGCTGGTCACGCCCCTGTTCTCCAACCCTTCGGCAAGTTCGCTCAATTCGTAATCGGGGTCCTCCGCCAGCGCGACGCGTTCGCGTTCGAGGTCTGCGGCCTCCACATCCGACTGGGTGGAGACGGACACATATTCGCCCGCCGCCATGGAGAATGCCCCCGCCGTCAGCCCCGCCAGCCCGGTCAGCAATATGTTGCCCGGCCCCATCCCGGCAGAGGTGACGCCCACCAGCAGGCTCGCCATCGACACGATGCCGTCATTCGCGCCGAGCACGGCGGCGCGCAGCCAGCCGCTGCGGTTGATGTAATGGCCTTCCTTGGGCATGGAGCGTCCCTGTCCGTATCCGGCGCTGCATACTGCGAAGCCATGCAGGGCCGCAAGCGGCGGTCAGTAGGGTTCGGACCCGATCCCGGTGAAACCGATACCCTTCTGGGGCGGCGGGCCGATGGGCGTACAGGCAACCAGACCCGTCAGAAACAGGCAGATAAGCAATCGCAGATCAAACATGGGTCCCCCCGATCCTGCATCCACTATCGCCTGCGCCCTGTTTTGGCGCAAGGTGGCGTTGCAAACCCGCGTCACGCCCCCGGTGCCGATCAAACCCGCATCGCTTTCAACGAACGAAAAAAGCCGCGCGAAGGCGCGGCTTTCCGGTCTGACGGCAGAGGGGCAGGATTACTTGATCTTGCCTTCCTTGTACTCGACGTGCTTGCGCGCGACCGGGTCGTATTTCTTGATGACCATCTTTTCGGTCATGGTCCGGGCGTTCTTCTTGGTGACGTAGAAATGGCCTGTGCCCGCGGACGAGTTCAGACGGATCTTGATCGTGGTTGGCTTCGCCATGAGTCTTCTCCTGCTGCACCGGCCTTTGCCGCGGTGCGTGAATCCTGAATTTCGGGTTCTAGCCAGACCCGCGCCCGAGTCAACCGCAAATTCCCCCAGCCCTCCCCGGCGGGGGAAGGTAAATGCGCGGAAGGCCTGTAAGCCGGATTCTGTCCAGGGGTTGCCCCCTTGGATGACCATTCCTCTGACCGCATCGTTGCCGATACGGCTACAGCTGCCAACCCGGACCTGCTGGGGCGGAAGTGGCCCCGCCCGTTTCCGGGCACGCGGTCCCTATTTGGCATTGCTCCCGGTGGGGCTTGCCGTGCCGCCCCTGTTGCCAGCGGCGCGGTGGGCTCTTACCCCACCGTTTCACCCTTACCCCGTGTGTTGCCGGCAAACCGGCACCGCCCGGGGCGGTCTGTTTTCTGTGGCGCTGTCCGTCGGGTTACCCCGCCCGGGCGTTACCCGGCACCGTTCCTTCCCGGAGTCCGGACTTTCCTCGACAGGGGCAGGCCCCGCCGCGGTCATCCAGCCTTCCGCGCCCGCATGCCCTAGCGGGCGGGGCGGTGCGGCGTCAATCGCTTTCGACCCCTGCGGTTTCAATGCCGTGATGCAGATCGAAATCCGCCGCGACCAACGGCCCGCTGCGCCATGGGGCAAACCGCAGCCGCGTCGTGGCGAGCAAGGTCTCAGGGTCGCAGGGCGCGGTGAAGCCCCGTGCGCGTGCCCGGTCGACAAAGGCACTTTCCGACACAGCGCCGTCATAGCGCGGCCCCCCGGCGAAACCGGCAAGACCCTGACGGGCGAGTCGCGCCCAGTCGAACCGGAGGCCCGGATCCTGCTTGCGCCCCGGGGCCATGTCCGAATGGCCGATGACGCCGTCGGGCGGGATATCCCAGCGTTCCATGATCGCCCGAAGCAATGCTTCGAGCGCGCGCATCTGCGGCTCGGAAAAAGGCTCTGACCCGCGATTGTCCAATTCGATCCCGATCGAGCGGGAATTGATGTCATCCAGTCCGGCCCATTCGCCCTGCCCCGCGTGCCACGCGCGCGCCTCCTCCGCCACCAGTTGGCAGACGCCCCCTGAAACGTCGATCAGGTAATGGGCGGAAACCTCTGACGCGGGATCACAGAGCCGCCTGAGCGCCGAAGCGGCGCAGGCCATGGCAGTATGATGGATGACAATGAAGACGGGGCGCAAACCGTCCCGCCGGGGGCCATGATTGGGGGACGGTCGCTCTACGATCCCGGGCAGTGACAACAGGCGTCAGCCCCGTGCCGCGCGCCGGTAGGGTGCCGGATCCCATGCGCAGGCAAACCCGTCCCCGTCGGGGTCGACCCCGGCGCTGTCACGCTCCGGGCCGCCCGCCGCCAGAAAGTCGATCTGCGCCTGATCCTGATTGCTGTATTGCGCGCAGGCCCGTTCAAACTTGCGCTGCTTGGCGAAGCCGCTGCGCGAATAGAGTTGTGTTCCCGGTGCATGGCTTGTCGAAATCGCATAGGCCACGATATTGGGGCCGGCCTGCGTGCGGGTCGGAAGCGCCTGAGGCTGAATAACTTCGTAGCGCGCGCGGTTGGCGGCGATCCGGGCGGCATCCGCGTCGATGCTGCGCTGGTCCGATACGGCGTCGAAGTTGTTTTCGTTCGAGATCCCGGCGGTATTGACCACCGGCGGCGCGGGGTTCGAGGGGCTCGCCACCACGGGTTCGATCCCCGAGTTCGCAAGCGCCGTGGAAACCGAGCCGGATGCAGAAGCGTTGGCTCCTCCCCGCGTGGCCGCGAGAACCCGCGCGGTTTCAGCCGCCGTTGCCTCGGGCGAGCCGTCGTCGAAAGGCGTCGCGGGGGCAGCGGTCTGCGACTGGGACGCCGCGAGTGCCGCGTCACGAGCGCGCTGCTGCTGTGCGAAACTGTCTTCGAATCCCACCCCGGCGGCGGAATCGGGAATGGCGGGCTGACAGGCGGCAAGCCCCGCAACCGCCAGCAGGGAAAAAGCGCCGCGTCTGAACATCATAGCCATCTTCATGTCCTCAAATCGGTTTGCCCGTGCTACCACCATTTGTCCGCCTTTGCCACAAAACCGGCCGCCCGTTCGAGAGCATAAGCGGAAGACAGCAACTCCGCCTCCTCCCACGGACGACCGATCAGTTGCAGCCCCAGGGGCAGGCCCTTGGCGTCCTGCCCCGTCGGCAGCGCGATGCCCGGAAGCCCGGCGAGGTTGACCGTCACGGTAAAGACATCGTTGAGATACATGGCGACCGGATCGGCATCCGTCATTTCGCCAAGCCCGAAAGCGGCCGAGGGCGTTGCCGGGGTCAGAATGCAGTCGATACCATCGGCAAAGACGGTTTCGAAGTCGCGCTTGATCAGGGTGCGCACCTTGCGGGCGCGGTTGTAATAGGCGTCGTAGAAACCGGCGGAAAGCACATAGGTCCCCACCATGACCCGGCGCTTGACCTCATCGCCGAAGCCTTCGGCCCGGGTCTTTTCATACATCTCGGTGATGCCGTCGCCCTGCTCCAACCGGGCCCGGTGGCCATAGCGCACCCCGTCGTAGCGGGCGAGGTTGCTGGAGGCTTCGGCAGGGGCGATCACGTAGTACGCCGGCAGCGCGTATTTGGTATGCGGCAGGGAGATATCGACGATCTCGGCGCCCGCGTCGCGCAGCATGTCGGCACCTTCGGACCAGAGCTTTTCGATCTCCGCGGGCATGCCGTCCATCCGGTATTCGCGGGGGATGCCGATCTTCTTGCCCCGGATATCGCCCGTGAGTGCTGCTTCGAAATCGGGCACCGCCAGATCGGCAGAGGTGGAATCGCGCGGGTCGTGCCCGGCCATCGCGCCCAGCATGATCGCCGCATCGCGCACCGATTTCGTCATCGGCCCGGCCTGATCGAGGGACGA
>NZ_LWGH01000371.1:0-7798 GCF_001635395.1 Sulfitobacter sp. HI0129
CGTTCAACCGGCGCGCGTATTCGCGCGTGGGCAAGGCAGAGCAGGACTGCGTGTTTTTCGACAGGGGACGGGATGGAATCGAACGGAATCTTTGCAACTCGCATGCAGGTTCCTTCGTGACTGTGCTGAACCCCGCACAATAACAAAGCAGATGTGACAGGAAATTTAACCATTATGCCATTCGAATCCGCGCCGGTGCAGGCACAGGCGCCTCAGCCCTATCGTCAGAATATTGCCGTCATCGGCGCCGGCATTTCGGGCATGGGCGCGGCCCATGCCCTGTCTGCGGATCACCGCGTCACCCTGTTCGAAGCGGGTTCCCGGCTTGGCGGCCACGCGCGGACAGTCATTGCCGGCAAGAATGGCGATCAGCCCGTCGATACGGGCTTCATCGTATTCAACTATGCCAATTACCCCCGTCTTGCGGAACTGTTCGACGCGCTCGATGTGCCGGTGGTTCCCTCGAACATGAGCTTCGGGGCCTCCATCGACGGGGGGCGGCTGGAATATGCGCTGACCAGCATGAATGCGGTCTTTGCGCAGCGGCGGAACCTGCTGAACCCTTCGTTCATCCGCATGCTTAATGACATTCTGAAGTTCAACCGGCGGGCTTTGGACGTGGCGCGCGATCAATCCCTGACCATCGGTGAATTCCTGCGGGTTCTGGGCACGGGCAGCTATTTCCGGGACTATTACCTGTCGCCCCTGTCTGGTGCGATCTGGTCCACCCCCACGGAACGGATCATGGATTTTCCCGCCCATGCGATGGTGAATTTCTTCCACAACCATGCGTTGCTGAACTATTCCGGCCAGCATCAGTGGTACACGGTGAAGGGCGGATCCCAGCAATATGTCGACAGGTTGGAGGCCGCGATGCTGCGCGCCGGGGTGGCGATGCGGGTTTCCGCACCGGTCAGCGCCGTCCGCCGCACGGCTCTGGGCGTGGAACTCCGGGTCCAGGGCGCGGAATGGGAAAGCTTCGATCAGGTGATCTTTGCCACCCATTCCGACGATGCGCTCGCGATGCTGTCGGACGCGCGCCCGGACGAGGCGGCGGCTTTGGGGGCGATACGGTATCAGCCCAATGACGTGGTGCTGCACGCCGATGCCTCGCTGATGCCCAAACGCAGGGCGACTTGGGCAAGCTGGGTCTATACCGAGGACGCGGACAAGCGTTCGGACCGGATCGACCTCACCTATTGGATGAACTCGCTTCAGCCGATCCCGCAGGACGACCTGCATTTCGTTACCCTGAATACCAAGCGCACGATCCGCGAGGAGTTGATCTACGATCAGGTCACCCTGCGCCATCCGGTCTATGATCTGGGCGCGCTGGCGGCGCAGCAGGAAATGCGCAAACTCAACGGTCGTGATGGCACATGGTTCTGCGGCGCGTGGATGCGCAACGGTTTCCACGAAGACGGATTGTCGAGCGCGCTGGACGTCGTGGATGGTATCCGCGAAGGGGCGGCCTTGCGTTTCGCGGCGGAATAGGGCGCCTGCGTGTAGGATGGCAGGCAAGGTCGAACATATCGCGGGCGAAACCTACCATGGCCGCAAAGGCGACATAGCCAACGCCTTCCGCTATTCGATCGACTACATTCTGCTCGACGCCGAGCGCCCCATCGTTGCCCCCTGGCCCTTTCGGCGAAACCGGCGCGGTGTCTTTGCACTGCGGGGTCAGGACCACGGGGGGGCGCCCGGGGCGGGGCGCGGTGCGCCTTGGGTGCGTTCGGTTCTGGCGGATTACGGGGTCGATGGCGTCGCGCGCATCGAGCTGTTGGCCCAGCCGCATATCCTTGGTCATGTCTTCAACCCCGTCAGCTTCTGGCTGTGCTACGACAAATCGGAGGATTTGGTGGCGGTGATCGCCGAGGTCACGAACACCTATGGCGACCGGCACAGCTATCTATGCCGACATTCCGATGGCCGGCCCCTTGCCGCCACGGACCAGATCGAGGCGGAGAAGGTCTTTCACGTCTCGCCCTTTCAGCCGGTCGAGGGCCGCTATACCTTTCGCTTCGACATTTCCGATCGGCGCATCGGAATCTGGATCGCATACGACCGGCCCGGCGGCGGTTTGCTGGCGACGTTGACCGGCAGGCGAAAGCCGCTGACAACCGCCGGGATGTTCGGGGCGATGCTCCGCAGGCCATTCGGTTCCAGACGGGTGCAGGCGCTGATCCACTGGCAGGCCTTGAAGCTCTGGTGGAAGGGCGCGCGCTTCCGGTCGCGACCGGAGCCTCCGAAGGAAGAAGTGACCCGGTGAAGCGGACCACTCCCTCGCATTTTCCGGCTTATGCGCTTTTCGCGGCCATGTTGGCGACAGCCGGGCTGCCGATCTACATCCATGCGCCGAAGTTCTACGTGGATACCTACGGGGCTTCGCTTTCGGCGCTGGGTGCGGTTCTCTTCGGGTTGCGGTTGCTCGACGTGGTGCAGGATCCGCTGCTCGGTCGACTGTCAGAGGTCTTGCGCTATCGCCGGGCGCTGGCGGTCGCTTTGGCTGCGGGGCTGATGGCGGCGGCCATGGTCGGATTATTCGCGGTAGAGCCCCTGATGCCGCCCCTTGCTTGGTTCGCATTGATGTTGGCGCTGGTTTTCAGCGGCTTCAGTTTTCTGACCATATGTTTCTACGCGCAGGGTGTGGCCCGGGCGGAGGGGGTGGCCTCCGGTCATCTGGCGCTGGCCCGGTGGCGGGAAACGGGTGCGCTGCTGGGGGTTTGCGCGGCATCGGTGGCGCCCGTGGTGCTGGGCATCTGGCTCGCCCGGCCATTCGCAGGCTTTGCTGTGGGCTTCGCGGCCCTGACCGGGGGCGCCGTCTGGGCCATGCGACGCGAATGGACTTCATCGGGGGAAACCGCGCCGGTCGGATTCTCAGTCATCCTTCGGGATGGGCCCGCCCGCCGCCTGCTGCTCATCGCGCTGGTCAATGCGGCACCTGTCGCTGTCAGCTCCACCCTTTTTCTGTTTTTCGTCGAATCCGCGCTCGCAGCGCCCGGGTGGGAAGGACCGCTGCTGCTGCTCTTTTTCCTTTCCGCAGCTGCCGCCGCGCCCGGTTGGGGGATGGCCGCCGAACGGTTCGGCGCGCGCCGCACGTTGCTGACGGCCATGGTGCTTGCCATCGCGGCTTTCGGCAGCGCGCTGTTTCTTGGACCGGGTGACGTTGCCCTTTTCGCGGTGATCTGCGTGGTTTCCGGTGCTGCGGTGGGTGCCGATCTGACGCTGCTACCGGCCATGTTCGCACGTCGCATGGCTGTCATCGCCCCGACGGCCGCAGAGGGCTTCGGGCTTTGGTCCTTCGTGTCGAAAGTCGCATTGGCTTTTGCGGCGGTCGTTCTACTTCACGCCTTGGACCGGGCAGGCTTCGAAGGCGGTGGCGCACCGAACCCTGCCTTGGCACTCAACGTCTTGACCTGGCTTTACGCCGGGGTGCCCTGCGTGCTCAAACTGTGCGCGATCTGGCTGCTGGCCCGCGCCGACAACTTGGAGGATTCATGAGCGAACCGCTGATTTTCTTTCTTGCCGGCCTTGTCGTTGCGCTGGTCGTGGTTGGTCTGCGGCGTCGGTTCGGGTCCTTTCACGGTCAGACATTGGAAGACTACAGCGACGGGTATCCCGAGTTTGACCTGAAGAAACATCTGAACGGCCGAATGATTTGCGAAGGGGTGATCTACGGTCCGCTCGGGCGGGTAACGAGCAGCTTTGTCGCGCGTTTCGACATCACATGGGACGGCGATGTGGGGCAGATGCGCGAAGAGTTCGTCTATAACGACGGCTCGACCCAGAGCCGCCACTGGACGATCACGATAGAAGAAAACGGCACCTTCAGTGCGACCGCGCCGGACGTTCCCGGCAAAGGGCAGGGCGCGCAGGCCGGTCCGGCGATGCGGATGGTCTATCCGATTCAGCTGCCTCAATCCCTTGGCGGGCATATCCTCCAGACGGTGGACTGGATGTATCTCACGCCCGAAGGGACCATTTTGAACAGAAGCCAGTTCCGCAAATACGGCGTCAAGGTTGCTGAGCTGGTCGCAACGATAAGAACGGAGAGCACGATATGAAGGAATGGCAGGGCAAACGGTATTGGCTGGTGGGCGCAAGCGATGGGCTGGGCGCGGCGCTGGCGCGGCAACTAAGCCGGGCAGGGGTCGAGGTTGTGCTCTCGGCGCGGTCGGAAGACAAGCTCGCCGCGCTGGCGGACGACCTGCCGGGCCGTGCGTCCTATCAGGTTCTGGACGTGCGTAATGACGAAAGTGTCAAAGCCGCCGCCGATGCGGTGGGGGAGGTCGACGGCGTCGTCTACCTCGCCGGGGCCTACTGGCCCTTCGCGGCGACCGACTGGAATGCCGAACAGGCCACGACCATGGCGGACGTGAACTTCACCGGGCTTGTCCGTGTCATGGGGCAGGTGGTGCCGGGGATGGTCGCGCGG
The DNA here is from genome assembly GCF_001635395.1 of Sulfitobacter sp. HI0129. Classification (NCBI taxonomy): domain Bacteria; kingdom Pseudomonadati; phylum Pseudomonadota; class Alphaproteobacteria; order Rhodobacterales; family Roseobacteraceae; genus Sulfitobacter; species Sulfitobacter sp. HI0129. The sequence goes on from NZ_LWGH01000371.1 coordinate 4,436, forward strand.
GACCGTGGGCATATCGTTATCACCTCCAGCCTCACCGCCTTCCGCGGGCTGCCCGGTTCCATCGGTTATACCGCGTCCAAGGCCGCGACCTTGTCGCTTGCCGAGTGCATGCATGCCGATCTTCGCAAGACGGGGGTTCAGGTGCAGGTGGTGAATCCCGGGTTTATCCGGACGCAGCTCACCGACAAGAACGACTTCAAGATGCCCTTCCTGATGGAGCCGGAGGAGGCCGCCAGAACGGTTTTCGAGCATATGGGGGGCGATAGCTTCAAGCGGAACTTTCCCTGGACCTTTTCGCTGCTGTTCCGCGGATCCAAGTTTCTGCCCGACTCGCTCTATTACCGAATTTTCTCCTGATCCGTCTTTCCGGCGCTGTCCGCCGCGACGTGCCGCTCGAACAGGTCGGCAGCACGTTGCCAGACCGGATTGTGCGGCTCGTCCAGCGCGCTCAACGTGGGGAGCAGTTGCGCCGCAAAGTCCTGCGAGCTTTCGAGCGGCAGCATCGACGGGAGATTGTCGATGGCCATAACGTCGAGCGGCGGGTTCTCCGCCACACGGCGTGCCGGTACAGCCCAGGTGGTCGCCCTGTCATAAAGTGGTACCGGGTTGAACGTGCTGTCGGGATCGCAGGCGATGTCGCCGATCACGCGCAGGGCCCTGTCTTGTGTCAGGTCTTCTTGCCCGACGAAGCGCGGCGTGTCCGGTCCGGCCAGAATACAGTTGATGAAGATCTGATGGCGCAGAATTTCGGGAAAGGGGCCGCCGCTGGCGGTTTCCTTCATGTCCCACGGGGTTACCGCTACACCGACCGCCTTGCAGAGGTCTGCCGCCCCTGTCCCCACGCGCCCCAGCGCCCCGATGATGAGCGCGCGAGGGGCTGGGGCATCAAGCTGCGACAGCCTTTGTTGCAAGTCATCGCGTAGCGCCTCCGCATTGTCGTAGGGCCGCACCGGCCCCGCCGATTCCCCGCGAAGCTGGGCATCCCAGCATATCAGCGACACGGCAGCACCGGCAAAGCCGGCCCAATATCCAAAGGCCGCGACCCGCCGGCCCGTATCATCTGTCAGATATTCAAGGTCGAGCAGTTGGCCGCCGCTCTTGCGGAACCGCTCCAACAGGACCCTGCCGGAGGATTGACACTTGTAGGCGTGGCCGAACATCACATGGCGGTGGCACAGGGGCGTATCGTCGTCAGGCAGTTCCTTCAGGCCGAATATGATCGCGTCACTCGGCGCATCGGGCCAGGAATGTGCGGGCACGATGGTGCATCCCGCTGCGGCATATTGATCGGTCCCGATGACGCGGCTGGGCGAATCCTCGACCGTGACGGTGAAGCCCTTGTTCAGCAGTTCAACCGCCCCGTCAGGGGTAATCCCAACGCGGGTTTCGTTGGGGCGCTGTTCGGCCCGGACCCATAGATGCACCACCTTACCGCAACCCCTTTTGGCGGATCGCCATCACGCTGTCGCGCTGGTTCATCCGATCCATGAACCCCGCAAGGCGGGGATGAGCGGCGAGCGGGGCGCCGTCGCCCTCCATCCAGTTGAGGCCGGTGAACAGATACGGGTCCGCAATGCTGGGCCGGTCGCCCGCGACATAGTCCCCCATTAGGGCATGTTCGTTCAGATAGGCGCCACAGGCCGCCATATTCTCCGGCACCTTCGCAGTCATGTCGTCGAAGCTTTCCTGCCGGGTGGCCCAGCGTGAGCCTCGCATCCTGTGAGCGTGGGCCACATGCATCGTCGAGGCGAGGTAATACATGACGCCCCGGACATGCGCGGCCAGCACGGGATCCTCCGGCAGAAGACCCCCTCCGGGGGCGATGGCCGCGATGTAATCAAGAAGCGCGCCCGTTTCGGTCAGCCTTGTGCCGTCCTCCAGTACCAGCAGGGGCACGCGGCCCTTTGGATTGAGCGCGAGATAGGGGGCCTGCGTCTGTTCGGCAGAGGCGAAATCGACCTTGATCGTTTCATAGGGCAGGCCGGCTTCCTCCAGCGCGATGGCGACAGCGATGGAGATGGTACCGGTGGCATAGTGGAGCGTCAGCATGGCGAGCCTTTCAAATGGATCAGATATGGGTTTGCGCTTCGCGCCGGTCTGGCCGGTCGAGATGCGGGACGGCATTGAACAGCACGGGCGCCCAATGGCCCCCGATGGGATAAAGCCGGTGCATGGAGGTATGCATGATCGCCAGCGCCAGCCGGGACATTGCGGGTATCCCCACGCCCATGGCCTGGGCCATCGCCATGGAAATCAGCCCGCCCGAGGTCACCACCAAGGCCGGCCCATCGCCCCCCGCGATCTCGCGCAGCACGTCCTGCACGCGCGTTTCGAAATTTTCATAACTCTCCGGCGGGCCTTCGAAACGACCGGTTTTCCAGTAGTCGAAGACCTGCGGCAAATGATGAATGAACGCTTCCTGCCCGACGGGAAAGGGCACGCCGTGCTGCTCTTCGAGCAATGTGGCGAGTGTGAAGTACTCAAGCTCGTTCAGCCGCGCGTCCTGATGCACGTCGAGGCCGGTTTCCATCCCCTCCGCGGTCTCTCCATGCCGCTGGAGCGTGCCGGTATAGAGCCGGACGTGCCGGTTGTCGCTGTCGCGCAGATAGGCGCCAAGCCAGGCGGCCTGTTTGCGCCCCAGCGTGCTGAGCCGGTCATAGCTGGCTTCGTCCCGGGCGTCGGAATTCGCCTGCCCGTGCCGGATGAGGGTAATATGGGACATCGACTGCTCCTTTGCATGACTTGATAGGCGGAGGCGGCGCGCGGGGAAAGTGCGGATGAGTATTTGTGAAAGGGTGAAGCAGCAGCGGCTGGGCCCCGGGGCTGGCGCAAAATCCGATCAACAAGTCGGGAACGTGACTCCTGTATTCCCGCGGTGTTGTTTATAGAGAGAACATATCGATACGGAGGAGCGATCATGGCCGAGAAGATCAGGTTCACGCTAAACGGCGCGGAGGTGGAAGCCGAAGCCGGCATGACGATCTGGGAAGTGGCCAACGGACGCGGGCTGAAGATACCGCATCTTTGCCACAAGCCCGCACCCGGCTACCGCCCGGACGGCAACTGCCGCGCCTGCATGGTGGAGATCGAGGGCGAGCGGACGCTTGCCGCGTCCTGCATTCGCGAACCCGCCGAGGGCATGGTCGTCACCACGGAAAGCGCACGTGCCCGTCAGGCGCGGGACATGGTCATCGAACTGCTGATGGCGGATCACCCGGAACGGGCCGACAGCCACGACCGGTCGAGCCATATGTGGGACATGGCCGAGCGGAGCGGCGTGCAGCAGAGCCGCTTTCCCAAGCTGGAAGAGGCGCGCGTGCCACTGCTGGACGACAGCCATGTCGCGATGTCGGTCAATCTGGA
>NZ_LWGH01000372.1:0-6999 GCF_001635395.1 Sulfitobacter sp. HI0129
AAAGCGCCAGCGCCAGCAGCCCGCCCCAGACGAAGAACGAATTGTCGATCGCGAAGACGGTCTGCCAGGTCTCCGAAAAGTAAAGCTCGCCGAAAACTTCGCGCGCGGGGATCCCGAAGAGGTAAAGCGCCCCACCGGCCAGCACGTAAAGCGACAGGTCCGGCAGCAGGCTGCCCGCCAGTGCCGCCCATATGAGCCGCCGGTCGCCGCCCCGACCGAACACGGCGGCCCCGAGCAGAAGATGTGCCGGTGTATTCATCCATTGCCTCTTTTCCCAGCGGGGGATTTGCGCCAGTCTGGCGCCGTTTTCCGAAGGGCCAGCAGATGACAAAAGCGATCATGATACAAGGCACCGGCAGCAATGTCGGCAAGTCGATGGTCGTCGCGGGCATCCTGCGCGCGCTGGCACGGCGCGGCATGCGGGTGCGGCCCTTCAAGCCGCAGAACATGTCCAACAATGCCGCCGTCACCGAAGACGGGGGTGAAATCGGGCGCGCACAGGCGCTGCAGGCCCGCGCGGCGGGCGTGCCGCCGCATACGGACATGAACCCCATTCTGCTCAAACCGCAGACGGCCACGGGCGCGCAGATCGTCGTGCAGGGGCGCGTCGCTGGCCATCAGGAGGCCGCGGCCTTCGGGCGCGACAAGGCCACGCTTTTGCCCCGTGTGCTCCAATCCTTCGAGCGGCTGGCGCGGGATTGTGAGTTGATCGTCGTCGAAGGCGCGGGCAGCCCGGCGGAGACGAACCTGCGGGCCGGTGACATCGCCAACATGGGCTTCGCCACCGCCGCGGGGGTGCCGGTGATCCTCATGGGGGATATCGACCGGGGCGGCGTCATCGCGCAGATCGTGGGCACCCAGGCCGTGCTGGAGGAGGCCGACAGAGCCATGGTGCGCGGCTTCGGCGTCAACAAGTTTCGCGGTGATCGCAGCCTGTTCGACGCGGGCCGCGAAGATATCGTCGCACGCACCGGCTGGCCCTGCCTCGGCGTGCTGCCGTGGTTCGATCTGGCGCACAGGCTGCCTGCCGAAGACGTGATGGACCTGCCCGCGCGCAGCCGTTCGGGCGGGTCGGGATGCGTCATCGCAGTGCCCCGCCTGCCCCGCATCGCCAATTTCGACGATCTCGACCCGCTGGCCGCCGAACCGGGGGTGGACTTGCGCCTGATCGTTCCGGGCGCGCCCATCCCCGCCGATGCCGACCTTGTGCTGCTGGTGGGCAGCAAATCCACCATCTCGGACCTTGCCGCCCTGCGCGCCGAAGGCTGGGACGTGGACATCGCCGCCCATGTGCGGCGGGGCGGGCATGTGCTGGGCCTCTGCGGCGGTTTCCAGATGCTGGGGCGCAGCATCGCGGACCCCGACGGCGTCGAAGGCCCCGCCGTCAGCGTTCCCGGCCTCGGCCTGCTGGAGGTGGAAACAACCATGGCACCGCTGAAGCGGCTGTCACAGAAACAGGGGGAGCATCCCGAAAGCGGCACGCTGCTGACGGGGTACGAGATCCACATGGGCGAAACCACCGGCCCCGACTGTGACCGCGCCTGGCTCACCTTCGCGGGGGAGCGGGAGGGCGCGGCCAACGCGACGGGCCGGGTCGCGGGGTGCTACATGCACGGGATCTTCGCGTCGGACGCCTTTCGCAACGCCTATCTGGCCCGGTTTGGGGCCGAGGCGCTGATGGACTACGAAAGCGGCGTGGACGAAACGCTGGATACGCTCGCCAACCACATCGAGACCTATTTCGATCTCGATACCCTGCTGGAGCTGGCCGAGCCTGTCGGCCCGCCTGCGTAACGCGGGCGGCACCGTCGGAATTGAGTATTTATGAAAGGGTGAAAGCAGGCACCGGGTCGGCCCCCGATCACGGTCCCGGGGTGCCGGGGTGCCGGGGCCGCGAATGGCCCCGGTGCCGTCTATTCCAGTTCCTGCGCCGTCAGGGCGCGGTGGATTTCCCGGCGCACCAGCTTGCGCACGTTGCGGGTGATCCGCTCCCCCAGCGCCCCCTGAAGCTCCGCCCGGACGATTTCGGCCACGAGGTCGCGCAGGGCTTCTTCATCCAGCACCTGATCGTCACCGTCAAAGGCATCCGAGGTTTCCTGCGGCGGCTCCTGCGGGCGCTCGGCGGGGGCCTCCTGCTGCGCAGAGGGCCGCGCGAAGGGAGAGGGCGAACCGCTTTCCATCGAGGCGCCGCTGCGCGCCTCTGTGCGGGGCCTGCGCGCGGGCGCTTCCTCGTCGTCTTCCCAGGCCATGGCGGGGGCGGGCGTACCAGCGTAGTCGCCGGAACCTGCGGCTTCCGGCTCCCAGTCCTCGCGGCTGTTGCCGATCGCCGTTTCCAGCGCGGCGATCTTCTCGCTCAGGGTGCCGGGGCGCAGCGGGGCATTGCCGTCAGGCGTGGGCCGCGCAGTCGCGAACCGGTGGGAGAACATCACATCGGGCGCAGGCTCGTCTTCTTCCTCGGCGGCGGGTTCGGCGGGCGCGTTCCGCACCTGCTGCGACGGCTCCGCAACCTCGGCCTCGTCCTCCAACTCCTCCTCGTCGTCGATGAAGGGATAGAGCGTGTCCTGTGTGCGGGCGCGGGCGATGTTCATCTCCCGCTCCGTCGGAGCAGGCTGGGCCACGGGGGCCTCGCGCTCTTCGGCGGGGTCGAGATCGTGAAAGGCGTTTTCCTCGAAAGGGGCTTCACCCGGGGAATCGTCCTGCGCGCCGTCGTCGTTCCAGTCGTCGATCTGGCCCTCGGCCTCGTACTGGGATGCGGGGGGCGGTGCAGGCTCCGACGCCTGCGGCTCAGGTTCGGTCGCGGACGGGGCCTGTTCCGCCACACGCAGGGCGGGTGTCAGGACCAGCTTGTCATTGGCCTGCGGCGCCGCACGCGGGGCCTGCAGGGGACGCTTGTCTTCGGATACCAGCCTGCGGATGGACGACAGGACATCCTCGACCTCGGCATTCGTGACGGGTTCGGACATATCGCTTTTCCACTCTTTCCTCGCCGCCGACCTTAGCGCCTTGGCGGGATTCCCACAATGGGGCGGATCAATTTGTCAGTCTTTCTGGAGCGCGCGCAACACCCGGTCCAGCTTCTGTCCCTGGGCGGAGCGCGGCACCGGCCCATCCTTGACGAGGTTATAATAGGCCGCCGGGTCGTAGATCTGGACCGGCAGCTTCAGGTCCACCGCGGTCAGCCGCCCCGTGGCGGCCAGCACCGCATAGGCCGCGATATAGACGGCGGAGCGCGCAGAGACCTGGATGGAGCGCGCATCCAGCAGTGCCTGTTCGGCGTCCAGCACATCCAGCGTGGTGCGCGCGCCCAGCGTCGCCTCCTCCCTCACGCCGCGAAAGGCAATCTCCGCCGCGCTTATCTGCCGGTCGGAGGCTTCGAGCTGCGCGCGGGCGGCGGCGTAATCGGCATAGGCATTGCCCACCGATTGCTGCACGTTTTCACGCACCACATGCAGGTTGGCACGCTGCGCATCCCGCTGCGCCATGTTGCGCCGCACGGTCGAAGACAGCGCACCGCCCTGATAGAGCGTCTGCCCCACCGAAAGCCCGATGCTGCCCGTCGCATTGCCGGAACTGGAATTCAGCGTCTCTGACAGCCCGTAGCGCGCATTCGCGCTGACGCGGGGCTTCATCGCGGCACGGCTTGCATCCACCAGCAGGTCCGCCGCGGCGACCTGATGCTGGGCGGCGCGCAGATCCGGGTGGCGACGTACCGCAAGGGCCTTCGCGGTGTCGATATCGCGGTCGATCTGCGGCAGGCTGGGCGGCGGAGCGAGCCGCGATGGCTTGCTGCCCACGACGGCGCGGTATTCCTCTATCGCGCGCAGCAGGTCCCCTTCGGCGGCGGCCAAACGGCTGCGGGCCAGCGCCAGCTGCGATTCCGCGAGCGACACGTCCGTCCGCGTGACCTCGCCCACCTCGAACCGGTCTCGGGCGGCGCGCAGCTCCTGCGTCAGCACCCGCTGGTTGTTGTTCTGAAGCGCCACGAAGTCCTGCGCCTCGATCACCCGCATATAGGCCGCCACCGCGCGCAGCAGCACATTCTGTTCGATGCCCAGAAGCGCATCGCGGGTGGCCAGCACCGTTTCCTTCGCCGCCTCGACCCGGAACTGGCTGGCGCCGAAATCATAAAGCAACAGGTCCGCCACCAGCGCGACGGAAGCGGTCAGCGTATCGACGGAACTGCGCACCACGGCAAGGCCCGTGTCATTCGTCGTGCGCCCGAAACCCTGCGCGATATCCGCCGTCCAGCGCACGATGGGCTTCAGCGCCGCCGCCGCCTGTGCCACGTCTTCGTCCGCGGCGCGCAGCAACGCGCGGTTCTGATCCAGCAGGCCGGAGGTGTTATAGGCCCCCACCAGCGCATCGGCGAGCGTATCGGCCCGCACCGCGGCAGGTACGACGGAGAGCATGCAAACACTGGCCAGAATGGCCGATCGGCGGAAACGGCCGGTCAAAATCCATGCAATCATTTTCATTCTCCTCGGTAAGTCCGCCCAGCGAACTGTCAAACCGTCGTGAAGAAATCGTTCACAATTGGAAAACGGCCTGCTTTTCGAACCCTTCAAGCACGGGTGCGCCGGCATTGAAAGCCTTGCGCCAGTTGACGTGGCCGTCGCGCTTGTAGCCGATACGCACCTCGCCCAGATTGCCTTCGACGAAGAGACAGGCGATCCGCCCCCCTTCCTTGAGCTGATCAGTCAGCGCGCCGGGCACCTGCTGCACCCCGCCCTGCACCAGTACCACATCATAGGGCCCATGCTGCGGCGCGCCCTCGGCAAGCGGGCCTTCGTGGACGATCACCGTATCGACGCCCGCGCCGGTCAGCGCCTCCTGCGCCTCATGGGCCATGGCCTCATCGGATTCCACGGCCACCACGGCGGCCGCCATATGGGCGATCACGGCAGAGGAATATCCCATGGCGCAGCCCACATCGAGCACCAGATCGGCGTTGGAAATCGCCAGCGCGTCCAGCATCTTGGCCAGCGTGCGCGGCTCCAGCAGGACCCGCCCGCCCCCCAGTTCGAGGTTCTCGCCCACATAGGCAGCCTCCCGCTGCGCCGCGGGCACGAAGTCTTCGCGGGGGACGGAAAGCATGGCGTCGATGATGGGAAACTTGGTGACGTCCGACGGTCTCACCTGCGTGTCCACCATCATCGTCCTGCGGGCTGCGTAATCGCTCATCGGCACATCTCATCGGTCGGGATTCTTCGTATTCGGGTGTGCCACATCCCGCGCGGCCCGGCAACGGCTGACCTTGAGGCCCTTCGCACCGCTATGCGCTTGCAGGCGCAATCGGGATCGGTTAGCAGTGCAGCAGCATCCGGAACGGCGAGTTGGCGGAGTGGTTACGCAGCGGATTGCAAATTCGGCGCTCCACATTGAAATCGCTACCAGTTTTGTGTGGCAGACCCCCCTGACAAACGGTGAACAAATCAGGAAAGTGTGGCAGGCACTTACCGATCGACAGGAAACCGCAATTTCGGTGCCTAAATAGCAAAAACCGTTTGTTATCAGTGGCCTATAGTGATCGACAACTTGCGGGCCTTGATGCCCTGTCCACCCAACACCGGAGACCGATATGCTCTGCGAGATATGTGGCCCTGAGAACGAATGTACGTGCGGGGCATGTCAGTGCAAATGGTGCCGCAGTCGGCGTGGTGACTACGTTTCTCCGCTCGAAGACCGCCAGATGGATGCGCACGTTCGCGCGGTGGCATTAGCCGACTTTCAGGATAGAATTTCTACACGATGGAACCCACCCACGGTGAAAGGAAAAAACATGGCTGTAATATCCGATTGGATTGAGAACATCGCGGGCGATGAGACGATCGAGGCTGTCGTGATTGGCCCGCATTACCGAGACAGGTTCAACAGCGACAAAGACGAAAATTTCAATGCCGCACCACTGAACAAAGTTATCTCATGGGAGGTCGCCAAGCCTTTTCTATCATACGAGTACGTCAACGGATATGGCGGTGCTGACTGTCACCCTGTCTTTGTATGGACCGCAACCAAGATAATTACGATAACTGAATACGACGGCTTGACCGGTCCCACTTGGCTTCCTCGCAATCCCATAGATATTGAGCCGGGGTTTGATGGCGTTGAAGCCGCACCATGGAACGCCTGATCTGCCGCATTCTTGGCCACATATGGGACGGGGCTGAGTATCGCGGGCCGTGGGCAACTATCTATCGCTGCAAACGATGCGCGGCTGAAAAGAACCCGCCCAACTGAACCGGAGCCGCCCCAGAAACGCAAAAACCCCCACGACATAATCGCGAGGGGCTTCTTGATTCAGAAGCGGGAAGCTACGCTTCTGCTTGCGGCATACACCCCACGGCGATGCCGATAAGCGGGGCTTGTCTTTCTGCTAGATCACTTTGGATCGCGCGAACAACTTGTGAGACCATGATGCCGCATTCAGCAGGGCCGAGCGCTTCCAGTACCCTGTTTTCACAAACCGTTCCAACGCCTTCGACGTAGGCGCAGAACGACGCAACGAGCATAAACATTGGCTATCCTTTCGTTTCAGGTGGTGTGTTTCTGTAAGGGGTCGGCATCCCGTCAGATCTGCTGACGATGGCAGAGATACGGATGATGTCGCGCTCCATGCGCTGCGCGCTTTCGGCAGAGCGCTCCATGTTGTCGGCCATGCGCTCGACCTGCTCTGCCAGCCGGTTCAGTCGGTTGCGCTCATTATCACCCCACTGGCAGGTGACGGGCGTGACAACCTCGGCAATCCGCTTTTCCGTGGCGCGCCCGCCGTGCATCCAGACCGAGAACGCAATGAGCGCGGTCGCCAGAATGAGAATGAGGCCGGTCAAACCGATCAGTTCGAATACTGCGCCAAACGCTGAAATTGCATCAGGTATCCAGTCCACGAAGCCGTTCCCAAATCAGTACAAGAGACACTGCGAAACGGTCGAGGTTCGCGACGAACAAGCAGGCGTAGAAGACGGAAATGGTCGCGTAACTATAGACGCCTGTGCTTGATGG
>NZ_LWGH01000373.1:0-6021 GCF_001635395.1 Sulfitobacter sp. HI0129
GGCGAGGGCGATGGCTGACAGGAAGACTTTCGGGCATCTATCGTAACGGGTTGCCACACGCCGCCAATCCTTCAGCCTGCCGAACATGATTTCGATCCGGTTGCGCCGCTTGTAGCGACGCTTGTCGTACTTCACTGGCTTCTTCCGCTGTTTACGGCCAGGGATACACGCCCGTATCCCTTTGTCTTTCAACGCTTCTCGGAACCAATCGGCGTCATAGCCACGATCGCCAAGCAGCCAGTCCACCCTGGGCAAACGGCTCACCAGTGCTCGGGCACCGACGTAATCGCTGACCTGTCCTGCGGTCACGAACAGATTGAGCGGTCGGCCTTGGCTGTCGCAGATGGCGTGCAGCTTGGTGTTCATGCCGCCCTTGGTACGGCCAATCAGGCGTCCACGCCCCCCTTTTTGACGGCCAGACTGGTCGCTGTGCGGTGTGCCTTCAGGTGCGTGGCGTCGATCATCACAGTCTTCTTTTCCTCGTGACTTTCGGCCAGACCTGCCATCATCCGGGCAAAGATACCTTTGTCGCTCCACCGCTTCCAACGGTTGTACAGCGTCTTGTGCGGCCCGTATTCCTTAGGCGCGTCGCGCCAACGCAAGCCATTGCGATTGATGAAGATAATCCCACTCAACACACGCCGATCATCGACGCGGGGTTTGCCGTGGGACTTGGGGAAGAAGGGCTCAAGACGCGCCATTTGCGCATCTGTCAGCCAGAATAGATCAGACATGTTCACCGCTCGTTTTTCCAACCGTGAATCATGTCGCCGTGCGGAAATCAATGGGTCCTGACCCTAATACAGAAGAGCAAGAAAGCATCATATTAATGAGTTTGGATTCACGACCGTAAGAGGCCATAGAGACATATAGACATATAGAGTTTTTGTCGTGTGTGGCCTGACAGGCCCGACAGACTTAACTTGCCAAATCAGGCGTACCGTCAACCTCCACTGGTTTCATTGCGCACACGTGAGAAGCAATGACGCATATAGGTGCGAACGCTGGTTTTGATCTTTCTGGCAATACGACAATCATAAAGCAACAAGGCCTGAGATCGGCTCAATGAAAAACATCGTCAGCAGATCAAGGGACTACCAATCATATCCCCCTAACTGGGCTCCCTTTTGCTCAACATTCCCAAACACTTATGGGATGGCAAAAATGGAGCCCTGCCAGAGGCCCAGTGGAGGGCAGATCGATGAGCGTGATTAACAGGCTATCCCCTGCTGCTGACCCGCACATGAAATCCAAGATGCCCAAGGTCTATGACCAGAAAGCAGAAGAGTTCCTGGTCCATCTTCGGCAATTTGGCCAGATCACCTATGCGGCCAATATGACGGGCCTGACCCGTCGTACCTTTTATGCAAGGCGTGAACGCGATCCTGACTTTGCGGAGCGTTGGGATGAGGCCCTGGCGTCCTTCGAAGAAGATCTGACTTGGCGGGTGATTCATACGGCCACAGAGATGGGAACAGGAAAATGGGTTCCCGTCTGTGATGCAACTGGCCAACCCATATTGAATGATGATTTCGAACAGGTCATGCGGTTCGACACTTCAAACGTGGATCCACGGATCACAAACAAACTTCTGTCTCTGCGGGTGCGATCCGTCAATGACGTGCCTGTTGCCGTACAGGTCAACAACGCAACGCACGTCCATGCCGGACCTCGGCCCATGCCGAAGCTTGTGAAGCCTTCGGCGACAAACGACATCATCGACGCTGTGCCGATTGTCGAAACAACCCAAGGTACAGACCATAAGGTTGAAAACGATGATGTCTGATTGGCCAGAAGTTGAGGTGGTGATCGTCCTGCCTAGCGGGGTTGCCACATTGCCCTTCGACGGTGGGGCGATCACCTGCCGTGTGACCTTGGGCCATCTGGATGCACCTGACACTGGCCTCATTGCCGAATTGCGTGCTGGGGCGGAACCGGTGCCATGGCGATCTGCGCAGGTGCGAGATGAGGCACTTTGGTCGATAGAGACACGGATCGGCCTGGATCAGGAAATTCGGCAAGAGCTATTGGATCACGTTCGCAGAACGCCGTGGTTTGAGGGCTGAAAGAAGAGCTGAGCGTCAAGGCTTTCTTGGCTGCTGAACCCCGCTGCCAGCAAATGGCCTCCGAACGCTATACGCTGGTCCCCCATGCGGCTTCGTTGCGCCATTTTAATCAGGTTGCACGGATTTGGATCACCGGGCGGCACAGGGACGCGGGTTCGGCCTCCTTCTTTCCCGCGTCCCCAACCAAACCGCAAAAGAAAGAAGTCCGCATGAAAGATATCGAAAAACGGTCGCAGGAACTCCGCGAAGAACGGACCAATCTGTCAAAAGAACTGGACGATGCACGGGAGCTGGCTCCGCAGGCGATCATCGAGGGCAGGCAACCACCCCCCACGGCATCACTTGCAGAACGGCTGGCCAATCTGGACGCTGCAATCAGCACATTGGATGCAAGGCTGGCAGATGCATCGGAAGCGCGGGACCGTGCGCGTCGCACCAGACAGGTGCAGTCAGGTCTGGAGGCAACATCCGAGCGGCAAAAACTGGCTGCTGCGGTCGACTCCGCTCTGTCTGCCCTCGCCAAGAACTGGTCGGCCTATCGAGAAGCTGTACGGCATGGCGTCGGCTCTACGGCAGCCGCAGGCGGTGATGTTGCACCCATTGATCGGGTGCTGACAAACAATCGTCAATCAGAAGCCCTGATCAAAGCGCTGATCGCCGCTGGCAATCAGGAACTGGTGCGCTCGCTAGGTATCGATACGCCGATCAAAGCACGCCACGCGATCACCCTTGAGGATGCCGAAAGCCGCGTTTCACATTCCTTGAACGTGGAGCTTGCTCGCATCAAGGCTGCCTCGCCCCAGCGTGGTATTGCCATGCAGGCCCAGAAAGACCTGGAGGACTACTGAGATGACAATCGACGGAAACAGACATGCAGATGACCTGGTGCGGTTGGAGGCGAAAAGGAAAGAGCTTGAAGACACCCTGGCGGCATTGGCACGTGATGAAGACGAACTTGGTCGTGTTCTGGAGCTGGCCAAGGAGGTTGATCAACTTGAACAGCAAGTAGACGCTGCCCGTGCAGCCGCAAATATTCCCCATGAAACCGCAAAAAGGAGCGCAATCATGCCTGACGACTTCCAAAAACGCGCACTGGCCAACAAAAAAGTTGCCGAAAAACAGCTGGACGACTTGGCCAAATCACTTCGCCAGCCCGGCGAGACCTTTGAAGCTGCCTACTCCAGGTCGCTTGACACTGGAATGGGTGCTATGATGCTGAAAACACTGGATGATGCAACCGCTTTGGCGTCTGGAAACCCGACCCAGTTTGATCTGGAAAAGGCACGCATTGCCCTTCAATAAAACCGTCTATTATTATTACGAAAATCGTTGAATTTAACTTTCTGTTAAGTGGCTTTTATGCACAAACGAGAAGTAATAGTTTTAAAAATTTTGGGCGAATGAGATTTCTATTTGCATGGACACCGGTGATCGGCTGTCCGCGCAAAATGAGGAGATTCCCATGCGCTACTATGAAGATCAAACCTACCCGTTAGATGATTTTGCTGATCTGGCTTTTGCAGAGCACGACGGTCCATCTGACCCGTCAAGCCCGCAGGCGGTCGCGGAGTACGCGGCGTCATTGACGCCTGCCACCAAGGACCGTGAAAACCGCCGTAAGGCTGTCTTTCGTGATGCGGCGCTGACATCAATGCTGCAAAATATCGAAAGGCTGCGTGCCCCCGAGCAAACCGGCGTTGCCTATATCTACGGCTTCTTGAAATCAGCAACTGAAGAAAACCGACGTCGGTCAAATCCCGCATTGCCGCAAGTCAATGATCGGGTCGTCAAACTGGCCACGGAGCTCTACGACATGAGCTTCAGGCTCAAAACCAAGACCGAAACCGGCGAGCTGATTGGGGACTGCGTTGCCCGTATCTGCCACGAGCACAACCGATCTGATCCTCGCTAAAAAAAAAGCGCTCCCGCAGCCAAATTGGCTGCGGGAAACCTCAATTTAGGTGTGGTCAATCACGCCTCCTAGGTGGTCTATTCTGGGCCTTTCAGAGCCAGCCGCCCCGCAAGATATTGATTTCATTCATGGAATTTTAGGAGATCAAGAGGCTTTGAATCCTTAGATTCCAGGCGCTTTCTTAGGCTGCGTCCTTTTGAAGTTTCAAACTTTCCGTGGTCCACTTTGCTAAGTGATCAGAAATCGCGGTGCCAAACGCTCTAGCAAGAGGCACTGGAACTGCGTTGCCAACTTGCTGATACATTTTCCCAAGATTTGAACCCGCAAATTGAAATGCGTCGGGAAATCCTTGCAGCCGCGCTGCTTCACGAACCGAGATTGTCCTGTTCTGCTCAGGATGAACATATGCACCCCAATGCGGATCGCATTTGGTCAGCAACGTGGACGCCATGCCATTACGGTCCAAACGACCATAACGTTTAGTATGATCAGTCAATCGAGCACGTTGCATTCCAGCAGGTAACAATTCTCGTGGGATATCTCGCCAATTTCCACCTTCCGGGACGCAAACAATGCGATCCAAGTTTACTTTCGTAAGGCCGTGGCAGACATGATTGTATAGCGCGGTTGCGCCTTTTCTTGCAAAACGCTGATACTCAGTTGTTGCGCTTGTTCCCTGCCAGCCTGAGACCTGTGTTCCACCACCATTCTCCAAATCGGGGAGATCTCCTATTGCGTTCCCAACAGTAACAATTCGTTTTGCTGCGCCCTCAGGTCGCTCACTTTTCCTTCGTCCAAGCCCATCCAAAAATTTGGACCAATGGGTTGGTTTAGGCAATAGCTCGGCGGCGTCCCCAATGCGGCTAGCAACAATGAACACCCTGCGGCGAGCCTGAGGCGTTCCATAGAGTTCGGCGGACAACGTTTCATAAGCAACACTGTAACCTTGGTCACTCAATGAACTAAGTATCGCCTTGACCACCTGACCGTTGTCTATCGAAAGTATGCCCGGCACATTTTCCATCACCAGCGTTTTTGGGCGAAGCCTCTTCACCAGCGTCAAATAATATTCAAAGAGCCGGGCACGGTCGTCGATTGCATTTCTCTTGTGATTGTTATGACTGAACGACTGACAAGGCGGCCCTCCAATAAGGCAGTCCAGTTCTCCACGGCCCAGCGCACTCGCGCGCAAAATGTCGTCAGCGCAGACTAACGAAATCGCGCCCTCAATAAATGACGTCTCAGGAAAATTTAGGCGAAATGTCTCTGACGCTGCCGAATCCATGTCATTGGCACAGGCAATGCTCCAGCCAGCCTGACGAAAGCCAACCGCGAGGCCTCCAGCACCTGCAAAAAGGTCAACGCACCTAGGCCCGTCGGCTAGGGTAGACCTTCTCTTGTGCAGCGTGATGCCCGACATGCTCAATCTTCTTATTCAGTCAATATATTAGGGCCCAAGCCCGCATCCTAACCATATCTTGAACCATCGAGCTTGAACACTGCAAAATTAGAGCCTTGCAAGAGCGCCAATATCTTGATAGGACTTGCTCAGGCAACTTATGCAAGGATTGAGTGATGAAGGATGATAGCAAGAACTTGGAGACCCTCCCGCCGAGCGAGGAGCGAGTTCTCTTTGAGCGAATCGGAAGTACAGAATGGGAGATGCGGGAAGTCGGACTTGATGTGCATGACGAAGTTGCCCTTTGGGACGAGAACCCGCGCCTGCAAACGGCAAAGATGGATGGCTTCTCAACAGAGATTCAGCTTGAGGAGGCACTTCGCGGTTCACGTGGTTACGACGGTCTCAAAAAGTCGATCCAAGAGATCGGGCAAATGCAGTCGATCTACGTAAAGAAAACGCCGACAGGTAAATACCTGACTCTCGAAGGAAACACCCGTGTTGCCGTATTGCGGGAGCTCGACCGCAAATTCCACTCTGGAAAGTTCGCGGGAACCTTCCGGCGCGTAACCGCTAAAATTGTTCCACAAAACTTTGGTGATCGTGAGATTGCCATCCTTCTAGCTGGGATTCACGTTCGGGGG
>NZ_LWGH01000374.1:0-5257 GCF_001635395.1 Sulfitobacter sp. HI0129
TCCCAACGAAGGAGGCGGACAGAATGAAGAGATCACGGTTCAGCGAAGAGCAGATCATCTCGCTCCTGAAGCAGCAGGAGAGCGGCGTTGCGACGGCGGACGTGTGCCGCGAGCTCGGGATCAGCTCGGCGACGTTCTACAAGTGGAAGGCGAAGTTCGGCGGGCTCGAAGTTTCGGATGCCAGGAGGCTTAAGGCGCTGGAGGACGAGAACGCCAAGCAGAAGAAGCTGTTGGCCGAGCAGATGCTGGACAACGCGATGCTGCGAGACGTTGCATCAAAAAAATGGTGACGCCCGCGGCCAGGCGGGAGGCCGTGGCACATCTGTGCGAAGCGCATCAGGTGAGCCAGCGGCGGGCGTGTTCTGTTCTGGACGTTGACCGGTCGAGCGTGCGGTATCGCAGCGTGCGCCCGGACGATGCGGATTTGCGTCAGGCGATGAAGGTCGTAGCAGCGGAGCGTCGCCGGTTCGGCTATCGCCGCGTGCACGTTATGCTGGAGCGGCAGGGCTGGCGAGTGAACCAGAAGAAGCTGCAGGTAAGGAAACGCGGCGGCCGGAAGCGGGCCCTCGGGACACTCAGACCGATGTTTGTTCCAGAGAAGCCCAACGAACGCTGGAGCCTCGGATTTCGTCTCTGACGCCTTCACCGACGGGCGCAGGTTCCGTGTCTTGGCCATCGTCGACGACTTCAGCCGGGAGTGCCTCGCCCTGGTCGCCGACACCTCGCTCTCGGGGCTGCGTGTCACGCGGGAACTGACCACGATCATGACCCGACGCCAACGACCCAGAACATTTGTCAGCGACAACGAGACGGAACTGACCAGTATGGCGGTGCTCAGATGGTGCCAGGAGACGAGAATCGACTGGCATAGCATCGCGCCGGGCAAGCCGATGCAGAACGGTTTTGTTGAGAGCTTCAATGGCAGCTTCAGGGACGAACACTTGAAGAAAACCCTGTTCTCGTCACTGGCCGAGGCCCGCGAAAAGATCACAACATGGAGGGATGACTACAACGCAACCTGACGCCCGAGGAATTTGCAATGAAATCGAGACTGGAAACCCAGGCCGCATGAGGCCAGAAATCAATCGACGGATTCCCCCAAAGGCTGGAGGGAAGTCGGGTCTCAGGTTTGACTGAATTCAGTCGAACACATCCATTGCTTCAACTTGATCCCAATTGAGCATCATTACCGGCTGTTTTGAATTCATTTTCAATGTAAGGTGCTCAATGAATATTGGATGAATGGCAAAAATCAATGCCGCTAGCACATCCTCGCTTTCCAAATTCTGAGCATATCTTGGATTAAAAAAGTAGAAATCAAAATCATCTAAAGATACCCCCCCTAACTGAACGGCGTCAGCCCGGATACCCAAAAATCCGATCTCATAAAGAAACCTAACTTTCTGCCCAAGCTTACTTATCTCACTACGGCCATACATTTCGAACCGAAGACCTTGCAGCTTTTCACGAAGCTGTTCGCATGAAAGAATCTGTGGGGAAGCCTTAAACGTATCTAGAATTTCCCGCAAATTAGTAAACGTATCTGAAAACTCGCCAAGGAACTCTTCCTCAACAATTCGATGCGTCTGCTCCGAAATAATACGTGCAACATATGACGGAGATACTTTCTCATTTCTTTTGTATGCTAGCTCAGCGCGGGCAACTATCCGTGTATAGTGTAAAAGTACATCCCGCGGCCTAAAAAACGAATGTCGGAGTACGTTCAAGAATAGATCAATAGAAAAGGCCGCGCCATTGATCTTGACGTCAACACTATCTGGAAGTCTCCTTCCGCTTTCTTTCAGGACCTGTCGGAAGCGACCGAGAGCTCGATTTCCTAACTTGTCCAAGCGTGAATCTGGAACTCCCCAGACCACCTGCAATCTCTTCCTCAGCATTGTGAGTAGTTCGTAGGGTTGCCAGCTAATTTCTTCGTTGATCTCCCCAACGATCGCGTCTCTACGGCGCAGTTGCACCTCATAGAGTCTGTCTCTCGGAAGTGGCACGCAGAAATCCAAATGTGGCCCGAGCAACTTATAGAAGTCTTGGTTCGGGGATGAGTTATCTGGGCTACGTAAATGATCGATGAGCTCGACAAGTCCCTGGATCCAGAATATCTCTCGTTGCTCCCACCTACGCCTTTGATCTTCCGGGAGATTTCTATCCTTAATATCTTTTCGATACTTCTGAATTTCGGTGTCGAACCTGTCCAAGCAAAATAGAAATCTTCGATTATTTGGATCTCGTTGAACTGTTTCAATCAGCCCTTGGTACGCGGTACCTAGAAGGTATTCAGTGCAAGACTGTACGTTTATCAATCGTAAAAGGTCAGACTTGAACCGAGACTCATTCACTGTAGATGCTTTCGCTATACAGTCTTCTATGAACTCCCTCACAACCCCGACAGACATATTGAAGAGCGCCTCATATCGACCCGAGTCGCATTCAAATCGTTCCACATGTGCTTTTTTCGGGAGAAGTTTGCCTAAGGAAGTGTCGCCCACGCACGAGATAACACTCTTGACCATGCAAAGAGAAAGAAAGACCGGCCAAATATAGTCGAAGACTTTCGACTCTTCTGCTGTGTAAGTTAAGTCGCCCTCGGCGGATTTGAACGTTAAGTCTTGCAATAGATAGTGAAGATTCCAGTCGTTCACTTCCACGTCGATGGGATCGAAATAGAGTTCCGAGTTCTGAAACTTGTACACTTTCAGGAGCGTCGTTTTTCCAGAGCCCTTTCGACCTGTAAATGCAATTTTGTGATACTTGCCAATAGCTCTAAATGCACTCGTCTTCACAAAAAATTCGTTGGAAAATTCATCTATGGTAAAGCTTGTTCGTTCTGCTTTTCGGAAAAAGGCGTCACTCACCTCAATGCCACCATCCATTCCCTTCTCACAAGATATTGAATCAACTTCGGAAATAGCAACCGGGTCCAACAATATACTATCGACTTCCGTTTGGATTCTATCGAGTTCCGGATCGTTTTCGCGCCAACAGTCGAGAAGATCTCGACAAATGGCGTCAATATCTGGCTTTGTTTTTGAGGCAGTTCTATCTGGTAAATAGGCGGGACCTGTTGTTTGTATCGGCTTGAATTGACTCAAGTCGCGGGTTAGCTCTCTACCATTAAAATAGTTTGGCAACGCTTGATCGGAGTTCGCTTTCCAGACTACTGGTATGAACAAGGGGGGTTTGCCATCCTGTCTCCCTTCCAGCCTATCAACGATAAACATATATTCGGTTAGTACCCCCGACTTAATATGTTGGTCACTCTTTACTTTATAGTCTGGGGAGAAAAGTGCCAGAACTGCGTCTGCAGAAAGTAGATCCTCCTTCATGAACTTCCCTAGGTCGGATCCGCTCCGATTATTGAAGTATGCTTTGAAGTCTACTTTTTCTTCACAGATGTTTGACAAATGCGCCAAGAGAAATTTGATGGCATCTTCATCGCCATCTGCAGTTGAGAACGACACAAAACAACTAATTTTTCTCGGCATGCGTCTTCCCATTTCTAGAGCCAACTACCGTTCAAATTCAACTGTTTGAACTGATCCTGTCAACGGGAAATCCGAATGCTTGCAGATGCACTCGCTATCGTGTCCTGTCGCAACTCCTAATACTGTCAATGCCCCATCAACTCCTCGATGAAATCCTCCCGCGCATCCAACACTGCCTCCCATTCCTTCGGCACCGCCGCGTCCCGATCGAGCGTCTCCGGCTCTGGTTGCCCGCGCCCGGCCTCCATCGTCCTGACGCTCATCGCCCGCGCTTTGCGCCGCTGCGAGCGATCCCGGACAAGCGCGCGTTCGGTCGGTTTCGCCGGCTCGTCTGCGCCGGCCTCATCATCGCCGTTGCTACCCCAAGGCCCCACGCCCTGCACACTCGGCGGATAGGGGAACGGCTTGCCCTCCTGGCGGGCCAGCATCTGCTTGAAGAACGGATCGTCGTAATACTTGACCCGGCTCGCCTTAATCGGGTGCTGGGGCGAGGCGAGGATGATGACCTCGTCGGGATCCATCAGGCGCGCTTCAGTCTCAGAAAGCAGCGGTCGTTCTTCCAGCCGCGCCGAAGTCGAGGTCGCACCAAGGAAACCCTTGTTGCGGCCATACATCCGGGTCACCGCCTCGCGGGTGGTACTGCCGACCGCGGCGGAGACCTCCTTCACGGTGCGCTGGTCGCGCGGGGTGATGTAGAGCTTGAGCCCCGCCCCGTTCTCGAGACTTTCGCGGCCCTCGGGTCCGTAAATCCGATCAAGCGAAGCCAGCGACTGCGCAATCATCGCCACGCGGCCGCCATAGCTCGCGAGCGAATGGATCGCGCGTTCGAGATAGGGCATGGCCCCCATCTGCTGGAATTCGTCGATCATCATCATGACCGGCCACGGCTCGTCCGGGCCACGTTCGTTCAGCCGGATCGAGGCAATGAGATCGGCGAACATCAGGCGCAGAAGCGGCGCCAGGGTCGCGATATGATCCTCGGAAACCGCGATGTAGAGCGACTGCGGGGTCTTCCGAAAGGTCGAGAAATCGAAGTCACTCGCCTCGGTGGCCGAGCGCACCGCCGGATTGTCCCACTGCTTGAGACCGGCGGTCATCAGGGCCTGGATGTTCGAGGTCAGCAGCCGCGACGAGGCCGAGGCCGCGTTGGTCCAGAGCTCGCGCAGAATGTCTTCCTCGGCCTCGTCGGCATAGGTCTTGTACTGCGCGTTCTTGTATTCACCCCCGGCGACGATCTTGTTCACCTCGCCAAGGTTCGGCGTGCCGCGCTGGATCGCCAGCAGGCAGGCAGCGACGAAAATCGACTTGCCGGCCTCGGAGAAGGTGTCGAGCGTCTTGTTGTCCTTGTCGAGGAAGAGGTCGGCCAGGATCGACACCTCGGTGAAGCGCTGCGCAAAGCTCGGAGCCTTGGCGATCCGGGCGAGCGGGTTGTAGCGATGCGTGGCATTGGCCCAGTCAAAGGGGCTGAAACGATAGACCTCGTCGCCGTTCAGCGCCCGAAGCCGCGCGGTCTTTTCGAAGTTTTCGCCCTTCACGTCGAGCACCACGACCGAGCCCGCGAAGCTCAGGAGGTTCGGGATCACGAAACCCACACCCTTACCGGCGCGGGTCGGGGCCACCATCATCACATGCGGGATGGTGGTCGAGGAGATGAACTCGGCCTTGGAGGTCGGCGCGCCAAGCTTGCCGCAGACGAAGCCCTTGCCCGGCGCTTGCAGCATGTCGTTCGTCTTCAGCTGCGCCTTGGTTTGCCAGTG
>NZ_LWGH01000375.1:0-3271 GCF_001635395.1 Sulfitobacter sp. HI0129
CCCGGTCCGAACAGAACAGCCGTCGTCAGCAGGAACTGAATGACCCAGGATGTCTGCATACCGATGCTGCGTTCGATCATCCCGTGGAAGCCGGGCACCAGATGCGCGCCCATTTCCAGAACGAAGACCGGCACGGTCAAGGCGGCGGCAATAAGTGTCCGCCGCGCCTGCGCGCGCGCCTCACCCGCCTTGCGCTCGCCCTGGGTCTCGCTAGAGACCCCGCCGCGGACCTTGGCGGCATAACCCGCCTCGGTGATCGCACGGGCGATTTCTTCGGGGGTGGTCGCCCCCTCGATATAAGAAACGTTGGCCGTTTCGGCGGCGAGGTTCACACTCGCCTCCAACACGCCCGGCACATTGGCCAACACCCGTTCGACCCGGCCAACGCAGGAAGCGCAACTCATCGAAGACACGTCCAGCGTAACATTCACGTGGCGGGCGGGATAACCCGCTGCCGCAAGCGCCCCTGCCGCGTCGGTCACCCGTTCGGGGGCATTCACCCGAAAGGTGGCGGTTTCCGCGGCAAGGTTGACCGAAACGTCATCAACACCCGGCACCCCCGCAAGCGCCTTGTCCACCCGCCCCACGCAAGAGGCGCAGCTCATCCCTTCGACGGAAAATTTTACAGTCTGGAAACCGGACATGATCCTATCCTTTTATCGAATACAAATGCCAGATAGTCCTTCCAGTGACTGGAAGCTCAAGCCCCTTGTACGAGATTTTTTGGAGTAGGGGAGGTTGCGGTCATGCAGAGGGGTGCCGCGCTGGTGGCCTACGCTACGCCTTCGGGAGGGGTACACGGCGAATAGGCAGATGGGCGGGGGGCTATTGACGGACAAAATCATGGCCCAATCGAGACAGATAGCGAGACACTGAGAGACAAATCAGAGACAACAGGCCGAAAAAGACCGAGCGTCTTCCTCTGACATTTTTGGCAAAAATGGTGCCCGGGGGCGGAATCGAACCACCGACACGAGGATTTTCAATCCACTGCTCTACCCCTGAGCTACCCGGGCACGGGAGGCCACCTAAGTGGTCGGGTGAGCGGGTTCTAGGAGGTCTCGGGCGGGGTGTCCAGCCTCTTTTTGGGCCTTTCCTGCGGGGTCAGACGACAGCGCCGGTCAGTGTGGCTTTTCGTCCGTTTCGCGGGCCTGAAGCGCGGCGTCTAGCGCGGCTTCGATGTCTTCGGGATCGGTTGACGGGGTGCTGTAGGCACCGTTGAGCCAACGGGCGAGGTCGAGGTCCGCGCAGCGGCGTGAGCAGAAGGGGCGGTAGGCTTTTTGCGCCGGTTTATGGCAGATCGGACAGCTCAAGGCGCGGTCTCTGCCAGCGGCTGGCGGGTTCGTTTGCGCTGGAGTTCGAAATGGCCGAGGGGCGTCCAGCCGACGAGGGCGGTTTCGATATCTTCGCCGCGCAGCGCCTGCCGCAGCGCGCTTTCGAATGCCCGGCGATCCTTCTTCGGCATAGGGGCGAGATCGAGCGTGATCTGCCCGCCCAGCCCCCGCACACGCAACGCCCGAGGCAAATTGCGCGCGCACGCCAGGTTGGCCTTCAGGCCCGCGGCGAGCGACGCATCGCTGCCGGTGTTGACGTCGACGGCGACCAGCGCCCGGGTCGGCTCCACGAAAAAGGACGCCCCATTGCCGAGCGGAACTTCTGTTCCGCGGGCGGCGTCGATCTCGTCCAGCACACCCAGCTCTTCGAAGCCACCGGGATCGGTGACAACTTCGGCTGGCGCGGTCCAATCCCGCCAGGCCAGCACATGCGGGCCGTCACCTTCCGTCAGGGTTTCCATGCCGGTATCTTCATCGCCCAGAACGGTATCCGCAAGCCTTAGCATCGCGGTAATGTCTTCGGCGATATCTTCGCCCTCGGCCCCCGCACAGGAGGAGCGTAGGATCAAGCCATGCGCTGTCTCTCCGGCGGCCTCATGGGCGAGCTCCAGCAATCTGTCGCGCTCCGCTTCATCCTTGATAGCGCGCGAAATGTTCAGGCCGGGTGCATCGGGTGTAACGATCGCGTAGCGGCTCTTGAACAGGAGTTTCTGGGTGACGGGAATGGCCTTGCCCCGTTCGGCATAACCGCTGACCTGCACCAGAAGCGCCTGCCCGGGGGCGAGCCCCTTTACCTGCCGCAAAAAGGCAGGGCCGTCCGGGGTCTTGAGGAACATGCCCCCCTGCCCCTTCACCGGTCGGTCCGCGATGGCGCGATAGACCGTGCCCGGGCGCGGGGCGTCCCCGTCGATCAGCAGATCCTCCAGCTTCCCGTCGACAAGAAGGGCTGCAGCCTCGGCATTGCCAAGGTGATCCAGAACGATCGTGCGCCCCTTCATTGCGGTCTCCCCCATGTCGCCACGCCGGCTGCTTCGAGAAGCCCGGCAGTCTCAGCCAGGGGTAGCCCCACGATCCCCGTGAAAGAACCGGAAATCCATGGGATCAACGCGCCGGCGGGTCCTTGAATACCGTAGCCGCCTGCTTTGCCCTGCCAATCGCCGGTCGCCAGATAGCCGCGCAGCTCATTATCGCTCAGGACTTTCATTTGCACTGTGCTCTGTACGTCGCGCTCCCAGACATCCTCGCCTCGCTTGACGCAGACCGCCGTGATCACCTTGTGCCGACGTCCGGACATCAGACGCAGAAAACGTTCCGCCTCCGCCGCGTCTTCCGGTTTGCCGAGGATACGCCGACCCAAGGCCACGGTGGTGTCGGCACAGAGCACGATATCATCTGCAGTACATGGAACCGCGGCGGCCTTTTCACGGGCCATCCGCGCGCAGTAGGGACGGGGAAGTTCCTGTTTCAGCGGGCTTTCGTCGATGTCCGGCGCCCGGATCTCATCCGGCACGACGCCGATCTGCGCCAGCAATTCCTTGCGGCGCGGACTGCCGGACCCCAAGATGAACAAGAGGTTACTTGAACCGATAGTTGATCCGACCCTTGGTCAGATCGTAGGGGGTCATTTCGACCTGCACCTTGTCGCCTGCCAGAACGCGGATGCGGTTCTTGCGCATCTTGCCTGCCGTATGCGCGATGATCTCATGGCCGTTTTCAAGCTCGACCCTGAATGTCGCGTTCGGCAGGAGTTCCTTCACGACACCGGGAAATTCGAGCGTATCTTCCTTGGCCATGGTTTCTCCTTCTACCTATCCGCCCTCGGACTCGGGGCGCAGGCCTAGATGGGCACATTTAAGGGGTATTTCAAGTGCGATTCAACGCAAGGTGACGTTTATCGCCGTCCCGTCACGGCCGGTCTGGTCGGCCCAGTGGTCCCG
>NZ_LWGH01000376.1:0-4437 GCF_001635395.1 Sulfitobacter sp. HI0129
TGGCGGTCCGCCAGCATCTTGACCAGCACGGCAGCCAGCAGCGCGTCGTCCGGCGGCTCGAGCATCGCTTCGGTGGTGCCCCGCATGCGGCTGACGAGATCGGGCAGCGTCAGGCCCCAGCGGGCGACGGGGGGCGTCCCGGTAAGCAGCAGCGCCCGGCCCTCGGCAAGGACGAGGTTGTGCAGATGGAAAAGCGCTGTCTCCGCCGCCTCATCGCCTGCGATCTCCGGCACATCCTCCACCGCCACGGGTGCGCGGGCCAGGGTGGGGATGTCGGCCCCGGGCAGGTCGCGGGCCGCAACGATGGCCGAACCGCTGGCCGCCGCCCAGACGTGGGCCAGATGCGTTTTGCCCGATCCGGGCGGGCCGGTCAGCACCAGCTTGCCGCCGGGCCATGTCTGCCAGCCGTCGATCAGTGCCGCCGCCATCGCGTTGGAGGGGGCCACGAAAAATGCGTCTCGCCCCAGCGCCGTCCGGCTGGGCAGGTCGAAACCGAGCTGTCGGGCCATGTCAGTAGATGTCCTCGTCCACCGTGGGGTGCGCCCTTGTACCCTGATACAACAGGCTGCGGCGGTAACTGTCGGCGGCAAAACGCGCGATGACCCCGATCGCCGCCGCCACCGGCACCGCCACCAGAAGGCCCACGAAGCCGAAGAGTGTGCCGAAAACCGACAGGGCAAGGATCAGCCAGACCGGATGCAGCCCCACCGAACCGCCGACCATCTTGGGCGTCAGCACATTGCCCTCGATCACCTGACCGAGCACGAAGATACCCGCGACCAGCCCGATGCTGACCCAATCGCCCCAGAACTGGAACAGCGCGAGCCCGATGGCCAGCGCCCCGCCCAAAAGCGCGCCAAGGTAGGGGATGAAAGTGATCAGCCCGGCAAAGAACCCCACCACAAGGCCGAATTGCAGCCCCACCACCATCAGGGCGATCGCGTAATAGGTCCCCAGTATCAGGCAGACGGTGCCCATGCCCCGCACGAAGGACGCGAGCGTTCGGTCGATTTCCGACGCGAGCCTGCGGATGACCGGCGCATGATCCCGGGGCAGCATGTCATCGATGGCGGCAACCATCCGGTCCCAGTCGAGCAACAGGTAGACGGCGACGACAGGCACGATCACGAAGAGCAGGATGACGTTCAGGATCGAGGCAAAGGATGCCAGCGCGGTTTCCAAGAGGGCGCCGCCGCGTTCCTGCACGGTCACGCCAAGGGCGGTGATCGAATTGCGCAGGGTCGAATCCTCTTCCAGCAGCGACGGGAACCTTTCGGTGAGGAAGCGGGTGAAATTGCGCGCCAGCGTGGGCGCCGTCTCGAACAGGTTCACCGCCTGACTGATCAGGTTCGGCACCACAAGCAGCGCCAGCAGAACGAAGATCAGTATCCCCACGATGGTGATGATCGCAGTGGCGAGCGCGCGGCTCAGGCCCAGCCGTTCCAGCCGGTCGGCCACGGGATCGAGGAAATAGGCGATGGCCCCGCCCAGCAGGAAGGGCAGCAGCACATCCCCGATGAACCAGAGCATCACCATGAAGACGATGGCGGCGAAGCCCCAGTATTTCAGTTGATCTCGGATCGGCAGCGCCATGGGGTTCTCCGTTTGCGTTCCCCCCACATCGCCCATGTGCGCGCCCTAATCAAGTGTGGCGCCGCCGCGCCCTTCGCGCCTTTAGTGCAGCGTGCCCAGCTCCGGCGTGTCCTCGGCTGCATCCTGCCCGACCCAGTTGGTCCGCCAGACCTCCGCCGACCAATGCCCGCAATGAACCTCCGGCCGGTCGAACCCGGGCAGGGGGGCCAAGAGGGGGCGCACCACCACGTCATGACGGGGCACCGCGAAATAGGGGAAGGAATAGCGCTCCTTGCCGGTGCGGTTCATCACCCGGTGCGGGGTGGAAACGAGCCGCCCGCCCGACCAAAGCTCCAGCATGTCGCCGATGTTCACCACGAAGCCACCCTCCGGGCAATCGGGCGTGATCCAGTCGCCCGCTGGGGTGCGCACCTCCAGCCCGCCGACGCGGTCGGGGGCGATAATGGTCAGCGCATCGGTATCCTTGTGCGGATGGATGCCGAAGCCGGGGGCGTCGGGTTCCTGCGGCGGATAGTGCAGCAGGGACATATTCGTCAGCGGCGCGCTGAACGCCGCGCGGAAGCTGTCTTTCGGCAGGTCCAGCCCTTCGGCCAGCGCGTCCAGCAAGCGCAGCGCAATGGCGTCCATGGCCGCCCAGTAGGCCAATACCGTCTCGCGCGCCTGCGGCACCTGCGGCGGCCAGAGGTTCGGCCCGTAAAGCGCGCAATCGGCCCGCACCGGATCTTGCGGGTCGGTCTCCGCATGCAGTTTGTAGCCTTCGTAGCGGTCCGGCGTGCCCGAGCCGTCGTTGGGGGTGAAAAAGCCCAGCGGGATATAGCCGCGGTAATTGGCCGGCGTGATGGCCTGCGCCCATTTGTCCTGCTCGGGGACGGCAAAGATCTCCTCCACCGTGGCGCGCATCCGCGTGATGAGCGCAGGGTCCACCCCCGTCCCGGTGATGCACAGAAACCCGATATCCCGGCAGGCCGCCATGATCTCTGCAACGCAGTCCGCGCGCTGATCCCCGCCATCGAGGGCCGAAATGTCAATGACCGGAATATGGTTCATCGGATGCGCACTCCTTGGGTTTCCAGTGTCTTCTGCACGGCGGCCAGATCGATCCGGTCCATGGCCACACCTTCGGCCAGCGCCTGCGCCGCCGCCACGCCCGCGCCTTGCCCCGCGACGGCACAGCAGGCCATGTTGCGGGTGGCGGCATGGGCGATGCGGTCGCCCCCGATGGCGCGCCCGGTCACCAGCAGGTAGTCCACCCCCTTGGGCAGCATGGCGCCATAAGGCACATGCATGTAGCGCCCGGTGGTGGGCAGGATCAGAACGCCGTAGCCGTCGATGAATTCGGGGTAGATGCCGATGGTATCGTCGAACCGGGCCTGCCCGCGCACATCCGCCTCGGTCATGTTGTAGGCCGCATCGATCTTGCGGGTGTCGCGGATGCCGATGCTCATGCCGAAGTTGCGCAGGCGGGCAGCTTCGCAGCCGGGCGTATAGGCGCGCAGCGCCTCGATCGCCAGCATCGCCTGGGTGCGGCCCTCGATCTCGAAACGGGTCAGGCTGTCGGGATCTGTCCCGTCGCATCCCGCCAGATGAACGAGGTTCATATAGGTCATCTCGCCGCTGTCATGCACGGCCCCCCATGTCCCCCCGATGGTGTTGAGATGGGCAGGGATCAGCCCCTCGCGGATCGCCCGCTCGAACGGCTTGCCAAGAAAGGGGGAGAACATGTCATCCTCCTTGCCGTCGGTCTCCACCTGCCATTCGCCGCTGGACCAGTCCTTGTAGGTCTGCGGATCGGCGCGCACACCGGCCATGAAGGCCGCCTTGTCCACGCCCGCGATGTGGAACATGACGCTCGCGGCCTGCATCTCCTCCACCGGGGTCTTGATGGTAGCGGCCCCGGCGCGCTGGGCCACGTCCGCATCGCCGGTGGCGTCGATCACCACGCGCGCCAGTATCGCCTCGCGCCCGGCCTTGGATTCGACGATGACCCCGCGCATGGCCCCGTCTTCGACGATGGGGGCCACGAACTGGCGGTGCAGCATCGGGTGAATGCCCGCTTCCTCCACCAGCCGGTCGGCCACCAGCTTGAAACCCTCGCTGTCGAGCTCATAGCTCAGCGACTGGCTCTCCGGCACGGCGGCGCCCATTGCCTTGGCGCGGTCCTCGAACTCGCGCCCGATGCCACCCGCCTCAACCGTCTGTTCATGCCGGTACCAAGCGAAACCCTCGACCCCCACCACCGTGATATTGCCGCCGAAACAGCCGAAACGGTCCAGCAGGGTCACCTCGGCACCTGCGCGCGCCGCCGCCAGCGCCGCCGCCAGCCCGCCGGGGCCGGAGCCCACGACCAGCACGCCGGTTTCATGGATCACCGGCGTTTCGCGGGCGGGTTCGTGAATGGACTGCATGGGCACCTCCGGCAACTCGCGTTCCGACAAAGCGGATATTGACTGCCGGGTCAACGAAAATGCGCGCAGCTTCCAAATGACCCCAAATCCCGGGGGGGCCGGGGGGCTGGCCCCCCGGTGCGCGCGCCCGGTCGCCGAACCGCGATGGCGATTGTAACGTCACCTGCTTTGGATTAACCCCGGCAACGACCGAGTGTTTTTCAGGAGCCGCCCCATGCGTCTGACCAGATATTTCCTGCCCGTGCTGAAGGAAAACCCCAGCGAAGCACAGATCGTGAGCCACCGGCTGATGCTGCGGGCGGGCATGATCAAACAGGCGGCGGCGGGCATCTATTCGTGGTTGCCGCTGGGCTTCAAGGTACTGCGCCGGATCGAGGATATCGTGCACGAGGAACAGGCCCGCGCGGGGCATCTTGCCATGCAGATGCCCACGATCCAG
>NZ_LWGH01000377.1:0-6560 GCF_001635395.1 Sulfitobacter sp. HI0129
CATCGCGCGAAGGCGGCGCAGTTGTTCGCCCATGGCCGACCACACTGAAAGGTCCCCCGAATGAAGGCGCGCGACATCATGGCCGGCGGCGTCCGCAGCGGCGATCTCTTCCATGATCTCATCGAGCGACATGCGCGCCGTATTCACCACGCGCGCGCCTTCGGGGCAGTGCTGAAGCAGCGCTTCGGGCACGAGGGAACCCGCATAGAGGCAAACCGGGCAAGCCGCGATCAGGTCCCGCCCCCGCAACGTGATAAGGTCGGGCGCGCCCGGCCCCGCGCCGATGAAATGTACCGTCACCTGTCGTTCCCTTCGCTTTCGGCAATCGCCGCCGTCGCCATACCATCACCCGAGATCACCCGCACCGCAACCAGCCGCCCCCCCGGCCCCACCGCGGCCAGCGCCGCCGCTTCGCAGAGCGACCCGGTCCCGAAACGGTCCTGAATGCGCNGCGATTGGGTCGGCGTCATCAGGCCGCCGATATCTTCTACCCGCACCCCGAGGCCGGGGAGGCCACGCGCCTGCGCCACTTCCCGGAAAACAGGGGCGCGCGCCTTAGCGGCTTCGGTCACCAGCGCATCGATCGCCCCGCCCGCTTCGGCCAAGGCGCGGTCCAGCGCATCGTTGATCGCGGCTGCATCCGCCGCGCCCCGGAAGCCAATCCCAGCCACCCTCATGTCGTTGTCGCCCATTGCACGACCGGCCGCGCCGCCGTCCAGCCGCGCAGCGTACCCAGTGGTTCGGCCTGCGCGGTCTCGATCCTGAGCAACGTGCCGCCGCGGCTGGCCTGCTGTTCGATCAGCAGCGCCTCGGTCTCCAGCGTGACGCCATTCGCCACGATCCGCACCCCTGCGGGCAAGGCGGCAAAGAGCGTATCGAAGAGCCGCGCGGAAGCACCCCCGCCGACAAAGACCGCGTTCGGTTTTGCCAGGTCGTGGATGAGCGACAGTGAATCGCCCGCGTGGATCTGTATCAGATGTTCGATCCCGAACGCCTCGGCATTGCGGCGCATGGCGTCGAGGCGTGCGGGCTTCATCTCCACCGCTTCGGCGCGCCCCCCGGCGAGGCACCATTCAACAGAGATCGAGCCGGAGCCTGAGCCCAAGTCCCAAAGGCGTTCACCGGGGCGCGGGCAGAGGCTGGACAGCGTTACCGCGCGAATGGGCCGTTTGGTGATCTGATGCCCATCGCTCGCAAAAAGCGCATCGGAAAGACCAGAGGTCCGCGACAGCCCAACGTCTTCGGGCAGTTCGACAGCCACGGCCACCGGCGCGGAAATATCGTTGAGGTCAAACACGGCGGCTGTGGTCTTGCGAATGCGCTCCCTCGGCCCGCCCAGCGCTTCTAGGACATGCAGGGTTGCCGTCCCGGCCCCCTCCCCGGTAAGCCAACGGGCCAGTTCCGCCGGGGCGTCGCCATCGCGCAACAGGCAGATGAGGCGCCTTCGGGGGGCGAGTGCGGGGCGCAAACGCGCCATGGGTGCCGCATGCAACCCCATGCAGCGCACTTCCTCCAGCCGCCAGCCCAGCCTGCCGGCAGCCAGCGCAAAGGTGGAAGGGGCGGGAAACACCCGCCATTCACCGGGTTCGAGATGTGCCGAAAGACTGCCGCCAGCCCCAAACCAGAACGGATCGCCCGAGGCGAGAACCGCCACCTGCTGCCCTCGCAGTGCGAGCACGGGTTCCACCGAAAACGGCACGGGCCAGGGGCGTCCCCGGCTGCCGACCTCTGCCAGTTCAAGGTGCCGGGGCCCGCCGAAGACGATTTCCGCGCCATCCAGGGCCGCCCGGCTTGCCCCCGACAGACCGGCAAGGCTATCTTCGTTCAACCCGATGATCACGAGCCAGGGATCACCCATCATGCGCATCCTTCTGCTCGGCGGTACGACCGAGGCCAGTCAAATGGCGGGCCTGCTGGCTGCCGCGGGGATCGATGCGACCTTTTCCTACGCGGGGCGTACCCGCGCGCCGGTTTCCCAGCCCCTGCCCACGCGGGTTGGCGGCTTCGGCGGGGTCGAGGGGCTTCTGCGTTACCTTGAGGGCGCAGCGATCACCCATGTGATCGACGCCACACATCCCTTCGCCGCAGGGATGACACGCAACGCCCACGACGCCTGCACGCAACTGGGGTTGCCGCTGGCAAGGCTGGAGCGCCCCGCTTGGCATCCCGGGCCAGAGGATGACTGGACCTTCGTACCCGGGGTGGAGGATTTGCCCGCCGCCCTGCCCGAACAGCCTGCCCGTATCTTTCTGGCGATCGGCAAACAGCATATCGGATTGTTTGCTACGGCGCCCCACCACCACTATCTGTTGCGATTGGTGGATCCGCCCGAAGGCGCGCTGCCCCTGCCGGATACGGCCATCGTACTGGCGCGTGGGCCTTTCGATGTGGCGGGGGACCGCGCGCTCATGGAAACCCACGGCATAACCCATGTGGTTGCGAAGAATGCCGGCGGCAGCGGCGCGCGGGCCAAGCTGGATGCCGCGCGTGCCTTGCGCCTGCCCGTCATCCTCGCCCAGCGACCGGAGGTGCCCGGCGGCCACGTCCTCGCGCAGCCGGAAGCCGTATTGAGCTGGCTGCGTCATTCGGCCCCGCGCGGCGTATAGACATGCGGGCCGACCCGCCGAGTCGCGGCATTGCCGACCAGAACGACCGTTCGCATATCAGCCATTTCGGGCGTGGCTTCCCCCAGTTCGACGGTCCTGATCGTCTGGTCCGGGCGGCTGACGTTGCGGGCGAAAATGATCAGCCGTTTCGGGCCACATTCTTCGCGGAGAATATCGAGCGCCTGACCGAACTGATGCGGGCGCGATTTGGACCGGGGATTGTAGAAGGCCATGGCGAAATCGCCCCGGGCCGCCATGCGCAGGCGATGCTCGATCAGGGACCATGGCTTCAGGTTGTCGCTGAGGTTGATGGCGCAGAAATCATGGCCCAGCGGTGCGCCTGCCGCCGCCGCGGCGGCCAGCATGGCCGTGATCCCGGGCAGAACGCGGATCTCTGTGCCCATGTATCCGGGATGCGCTTCAAGCCCTTCGAACACGGCAGAGGCCATGGCGAAAACCCCCGGATCACCGGAAGAGACCACAACGACCCGCCGCCCTTCGGACGCGAGCCGCAGGGCAAGTTCCGCGCGCTCCAGCTCCACCCGGTTGTCGCTGGGATGCAGCGTCAGCCCAGCGGCGGGTGCGATCCGTTCGACATAAGGGATGTATCCGATGATATCCGTCGCCTCGGCTAGCGTTGCGCTGACCTCGGGCGTCACCAGATCGTCGCGCCCGGGGCCAAGGCCGACAACCGCGACCCAGCCGCTCACTCCGGTGCCTCCGGGCGGCGGCCCTTTCCGTGCACCAGCACGATGGCGAAATACGGGCAATCGGCATCGTCCACCTCGGCCAGTCGCGCGATGCGCTGGCCGGGCATCGTGCCCTTCTCAACGAGCCACGCCTGATCAAGCCGCCCGGCCCGGTCCAGCGCCCGGCGCACGGCGGGCAGGTTACGGCCCGTTTTCATCACGACCAGCGCATCGGCGCGGTCCATATGGCCTGCCAGTTCATCCTCCGGCAGGGTGCCCATCAAAACGGTGAGCACATCGTCACCCCATGTAAAGGGCGTATCCAGCGCGTTCCAGCAGCCCACCATACCCGGAATGGCAGGCAGCACCTCCACCTCGGCCCGGCCCTGAAGGCGGGTGTGCAGATGCATGAAGGATCCGTAAAAGAACGGGTCGCCTTCGCAGAGCACGACGACGTCATGCTGCCCGGCGAGTTCGGCCAGCTTGTCCGCCCAGTGTTCATAGAACGCCACCATTTCGCGGCGGTATTCTTCGGAGCCGAAGTGCAGTTCGGTCGTGACGGGATATTCCATTGGGTATTCGGTCACGCCATCGGCCAGCATTCCGGCCACCATGCTCCGCGCCTGCCCCTCGCGCCCCTTCTTGCGGAAATAGGCGACATGGCGGGCGCCCCGGATCACCCGGTCGGACTTCACGGACATCAGTTCGACGTCGCCGGGGCCGAGCCCCGCGCAAATGATGCGGCCCATGTCCTACTCCACCCTGCTGGCGAGCGCATTGACCGCCGCGACCGTGATCGCCGAGCCGCCCAGCCGCCCTTCGACGATCATCGAAGGCACGGGCAGATCCTGCATCAGCGCATCCTTGCTTTCGGCCGCCCCGATGAAACCCACGGGACACCCGATGATGGCCGCCGGGCGGGGGCACTCGGGATCCTCCAGCATGTTCAGCAGGTGGAACAGCGCCGTCGGCGCGTTGCCGATGGCCACCACGGCGCCGGATAGATGGGGCCGCCAGAGTTCCAGCGCTGCGGCGGAGCGGGTGTTGCCCATCTGCGCGGCAAGGTCGGGCACCTTCGGATCGCGCAGGGTGCAAATGACCTCGTTGTCGCGGGGCAGCCGTTTGCGGGTGATCCCTTCGGAGACCATGTAGGCGTCGCACAGCACCGGCGCGCCCTCCTCCAGCGCGGCCCGCGCGGCGATGGCCATGCCTTCGGAAAAGCGGATGGCCGCTTCCAGGCCCACCATGCCGGCGGCATGGATCATGCGCACGGCGACGATCTGCTCCTCCGGAGTAAAGCGGGAAAGCGCCGCTTCCGCCCGGATGGTAGCGAAGGACTGGCGGTATATCTCCGCCCCGTCGGTGATGTAGCTATGTGGCATCGGCTTCCTCTTTCAGCACGCGGGCAAGTGCGGGCATATCCAGCCTCCGGCGATCCGGTCGGGCGTCGGCGCGGCCGTTTCGGACCAGATCAAATCCCTCGGGTCCCGGTATCAGCGTAAAGTCGGCGGGCTTGGCGTGGGCACAGCCCTTGGCGCAGCCCGACACATGGAGCTTGCGCCCCGGCGGGACCAAAGGCGCGAGCGTCCGGGCCGTTTGCCGCGTCTCTCCCCGCGCCTGCAGGCAGGCGGGATGCCCGACGCAGGCCACGACCCGCAGCAGCGGATCATCCCCGCGCGTGATGAGGCCGGGAAGGTCGGGTGCCTGCCCAAGTCCCTCGATCAGGACCATGCGCCAGGGCGTCAGCCGCACGTCTCCCAGCCGGGACAATTCGCGCAACGTCGCGGCATCCATCTGGCCGAAGGCGAGCGCGACGAGGTATCCGTTTTCCTGCGGTCCCGGGACGGGCGTCGCGGGAGCATCCGTTGACACAGGCGCAACGTAGCCCGGCGGCAATGCGGCGCCCTGCGCCACAAGGTGCAGCATCCGCCCTGTTGAAAAGCCGCCCGCCCCGGCGAACCAACGGGTCAGTGCAAGCATTTCCGGTACAGCATCCGCCTCAGCCACGGGCTTGCCGAAAGCGGCGCCATCGGGGCGCAGGATCAGCCCGGCTTCGGGGTGACGTTCCAGCCGGATGTCGCCGGGCGCATCCCGAAGCAGCGGCACGGGCCCAGCATCCAGAACATAGCCGAATTTCGAGGAGAGGACCGGCAGCGACGGATCGGCGAGCGCATCCTCAAGTTGGGCGCTGGTTTCCATGCAGGCGCCAAACGGATGGTGCAGCACGTTGCGCCGCGCCTCCGCCTCTGCATCATCGTCCAGCAGGCCAAGGGCGCGCAGCCCTGTCAGCAGCCCTTCGTGTCCCTCTTCGCTCACCCCCCGCATCTGCAGGTTCGCACGACTGGAAAGGTCGAGCATGCCGTTGCCATGCATTTCCGCAAGCTCTGCCACTCCGGCGGCCTGTTCACGCGAGAGACGCCCGAGCCGCGGGCGCAGCCGCACAACGAGCCCGTCGCCGGAAAGCATCGGGCGCAGCGCGCCGGGGCACCAGCCGCGTACGGCGGGACTCGTCGTGTTCTGCGCGGCCGCGTTCATCGAACCGCGTCCATCCCGGCGGAGATCGAATTTCGCCGTGTCACCCAGAGCCCCGCATCGCGCAGCGCTTCGAACCGGCGACGCAAGGCGTCCAGCGCGGCGGGGTTTTCCCTTTCCATGAACTCCACCAGATCATTCCGGCCCAATGTCGCCTCGTAATAGAGATCGAACAGATGCGCGGAGACCTCCCGCGTGAGATGAGCAAAGGCGGCAAGGTTGTCCAATGTCGCGGTGATCTCGGCGGCGCCGCGATAGCCGTGGCGCATCATGCCGCTTGCCCAGCCGGGGTTGGCAGCGCGCGCGCGGACGACGCGGGCGACCTCTTCTGGCAGGGTGCGGGCGCGGGGATCGTTCAGGCGGGTGCTGTCGACGTGGTACATCGCCGGGGCCTCTGCCCCCAGGTGCGCCATCGCGGCGGCAAAGCCGCCTTCGTGGTCCGCGTAATCCGCCGCCAGCAGGATGTCGGTTTCCGCCAGATCCTGAACATGGGCAAAGCCATCCGCCGATCTGAGCCGCGCCTCGAGCGCGTGACGATCCTGCCGCGCCGTACCCTGCGCATCGATGGCCCATTCGGAACCCTTGAGCCACGCCTGCCCCGCCGCTTCGCGGCCCGCATCGGTGTAATCGTGCAGCGCATGGGCCATTTCCATGCCGTAAAGGCCGGGTTTCGGGCCAAAGACCCGGGGCGCGTGCTGAAGATAGGGGTTCATGTCCGCCGCTTCCTCTCGCT
>NZ_LWGH01000378.1:0-6897 GCF_001635395.1 Sulfitobacter sp. HI0129
CCTGACCGAACGCACGCCGAGCCACTGCGTCGCATTGGCCAATGCCGCACCCGGCCTGCGCTATCTGCACCGGGCCAGCCTGCCGCAGGTGGCGCGCGAAACCGTGTTTCTCCACTACATCGCCCACGCCAGTTTCCTGATCCGCAGCCACGGCGGGCTGAACCTCGTGACCGATTACACCGGCTTCACCGGCACCCTGCCGCTGATCCCGGACGTCGTGACGATGAACCACGCCCATGACAGCCATTGGACGGCAGCCCCGGACCCGGCCATCCCCCATGTCCTGCCCGGCTGGGGCCCCTTCGGAGAGGGGATCGACCACCGGCTCGATCTGGGCGAAGTGCTGGTGCGCAACGTCTCCACCGACATCCGCTCCGCCTTTGCCGGGGTGGAGCCGCGCGGCAATTCGATTTTCGTCTTCGAAATGGCCGGTCTGTGTATCGGGCACCTCGGCCATCTGCATCACGCCCCCGACGCCGAACAATACGCGGCCCTCGGGCGGCTCGACGTGGTCATGGCCCCGGTGGACGGCGGGCTGACGCTGGACTTGCCCACCATGATCGCGGTCCTCAAACGGCTGCGCGCCTCCGTCGTGATCCCGATGCACTGGTTCTCCGAATTCGCGCTGAACGATTTCCTGGCGGGCATGGCCGACAGCTTCACGGTGGTGGACCTCGAAGGCCCCGCGCTCACCCTCTCCCGCGATACGCTGCCGGGGCGGCCCACGGTCATGGTGCTGCGCCCGGCCTATCTGCGGCGCGACGATTAGGCGCTTGCATCACGCGGGCGATGGGGGGATCACTTCGCCATGACATCGCACAGCCTCAACGACGCGGACGCCGCCTTTACCGACCGGCTGGCCGCCGAACTGCCCGACGACAGCCTGCGGCCCGCCGACGCGCACTACCTCGAAGAGCCGCGCGGCCGCTACGCCGGGCGGCCCGCAACCCTGGCCTTGCCCCGCACCGCGCAGCAGGTCGCTGCCATCGTCCGCTGCGCCGCGGAACATCGCGTGCCGCTCGTCCCCTACGGCGGCGGCACCGGGCTGGTGGGCGGGCAGATCATGGCCGAAAGGGCGCAGCCGCTGGTCCTGTCGCTGGAACGGATGACGGCGATCCGCGCCGTCCATGCGGATGAAAACGTGATCGTGGCCGAGGCCGGCGCGATCCTCGCCGATGTGCAGACCGCCGCGGAAGAGGCGAACCGGCTCTTCCCGCTCAGCCTCGCCTCCGAAGGTTCGGCCCGGATCGGGGGGCTGCTCTCCACCAACGCGGGCGGCACCGGCGTTCTGCGCTACGGCAACGCGCGCGATCTCTGCCTCGGGCTCGAAGCGGTGATGCCCGACGGCCGCATCTGGAACGGGCTGACCCGGCTGCGCAAGAACAACATGGGCTACGATCTGCGCAACCTGCTGATCGGCGCCGAAGGCACGCTGGGCGTGATCACCGCCGCCTCGCTCAAGCTCTTTGCCCGTCCCGCGCGCAGCGGCACCGCGCTTCTGGTGGTGTCCGACCCGGCGGCGGCGCTGGCGCTGCTGTCCTGCGCGCGCGACACGGTGGGCGAGGTCATCAGCGCCTTCGAACTGATGCACCGGCAGGGGTTTGACTTCCTCGCCGAAACGCTGCCCGACCTGCGTCAGCCCTTTGCCACGCCGCCCGAATGGGTGGTGCTGATCGAACTGGGCACCAGCGGGCAGGGCGACCCGCAATCGGCGCTGGAGGAGGTCTTCCTGCGCGGATCGGAGGCGGGCCACGTGACCGACGGCCTCATCGCGCAGAACCGCCAGCAGGCGGCGGACTTCTGGCAGATACGGGAAATGATACCCGAAGCGAACCGCCGCATCGGATCGGTTTCGAGCCACGATATCTCTGTCCCCTTGGGCGCGATCCCCGAATTCATCGCCCGCGGGGGCGAGGCCATCGCGGCACTGGGGCAGTTCCGCATCAATTGCTTCGGCCATGTGGGAGACGGCAACCTGCACTACAACATCTTTCCGGCCCCCGGCCGCAGCCGGCAGGACCACGCGGCGCAGCGCGACGCCATCAAGCGCACGGTCCACGACCTGACCCATGAACTGGGCGGCTCGATCAGCGCCGAACACGGGATCGGGCGGCTGAAGACAGGGGACCTCGAACGCTACGGCGATCCGGTCAAGGGCGCGGCCATGCGCGCCATCAAGGATGCGCTCGACCCTGCGGGGATCATGAACCCCGGAGCGGTGCTGCCCGAGGTAGGCTGAGCCGCGGGGGCCAGCCCCCGCGGCCCCCGGGATTTAAGACCATTTGGAAGGCGCGGGGTCAGCCCCGGAAATAGCACGAATCTCCGCGGCTCTCGACAGCGGCGGCGATGCGTTCCACCGCGATGGCATAGGCCGCATGGCGCAGGGGCGTCTCATCCGCCTCGGCGCGGTCGAAACAGGCGTTGGCGGTCTTGACCATCCGCGTCTCCAGCCGGTCGCGGACCATCTCCTCTTCCCAGCGTTCGCCGGAGCGGCCCTGTATCCATTCGTAATAGCTCACGGTGACACCCCCCGCGTTCACGAGGATGTCCGGCAGCACGGCAACCCCCCGTTCCGCAAGGGCGGCATCGGCCCCGGTGCTGACGGGCCCGTTGGCGATTTCCAGCACCGTGTCGGCCTTGACGTCGCCGACGTTGTCTTTGGTCACCGCGTTCTCCAGCGCCGCCAGCGCCAGCACGTCCACGTCGAGCGACAGCAATTCTTTCGCGTCGAGTTGTTCGTGATCCTCGCTGTCGGACACTGACCGGGAGCCATATATGTCGTCGAGGCTCTTGCCCTCTTCCTTCTGCCGGTGCAGCGGTTCGGGATCGAGCCCGCCCTTGGCATAGGTGGCCCCGCCGGAGTCGGAGACGGCAACCACCTTGAACCCCGCCTCATGCGCCAGCATGGCGAAATGCGCGCCGGCATTGCCGAACCCCTGCACCGCGACGCGGGTATCCCCGGGCTTGCGGTCGTGGCGCTTGGCCCATTCACGCAACACGTAAAGCGCGCCTTGCCCGGTGGCGGCCACGCGCCCTTCGGACCCCCCCAGCGGCAGCGGCTTGCCGGTGATCGCCGCGGGCTGCTGCCTGCGGGTGATCTGGGCGTATTCGTCGATCATCCAGCCCATGATCATGCCATTGGTATTCACATCCGGCGCCGGGATGTCCCGGTCCGGCCCGATCAGGTCCTGCACCTCCTGCAGGTAGGACCGAGACAGCCGCTCGACCTCCTGCTTCGACAGCGACTTGGGATCGACCCGCACGCCGCCCTTGGCCCCGCCGAAAGGCAGGTCGAGCAGCGCGCATTTCAGCGTCATCCAACGGGCGAGGTCGGTCACCTCTTCCAGCGTCACGTCCTGATGAAAGCGGATGCCCCCCTTGGTCGGCCCCAGCACGTCGTTGAACTGCACCCGCCAGCCCTCGTAGATCGCAAGCGTCCCGTCATCGCAGCGAATGGGCACCGCAATAGCGAGCTGCCGCTTGGGCGCGCTCAGGAGCTTGCGGGCATCGTCCGAGATGTCCAGCCGGTCGAAGACCGCATCGAGAACCGGCGTATCGCTGTCACCGGAGGAGGAGGAATCTTTCGCCATTTACGTGTATCCTTACCCATCTGTTCGCATTTCAAGCGGAAAGATAGGGCGGGCGGGGCGGCTGGCACCCCCGGCGCGGGTCACACGATCGTCAGCGAAGCGCTCAATGCCCGTCAAAGGCGCACAGGGCATGAACCTCCATGCCCATCGCCTCCAGCCGGGCGCGCCCGCCCAGTTCGGGCAGGTCGATGATGAAGGCGGTCGATACGATCTCGCCGCCCAGCCTCCGGATCAGCTTGATCCCGGCCTCCGCAGTCCCGCCCGTGGCCAGCAGGTCGTCGACCACCAGAACCTTTTCGCCTTCCGCGATGGCGTCATCGTGGATCTCAACGATCGCCTCGCCGTATTCCAGCTTGTAATCCTGCGAAATCGTGCGGCCCGGCAGCTTGCCCTTCTTGCGGATCGGCACGAACCCCACGCTCAACTGGTGCGCGATGGCGCCGCCAAGGATAAAGCCCCGCGCCTCCAGCCCCACGACCTTGTCGATGTCGATCCCGGCATAGGGATGCAGCATCTGGTCGATCGCCATGCGAAAGCCGCGCGGATCGGCGAAGAGCGTGGTCACATCCCGGAACATGATCCCCTCATGGGGGAAATCCACGATGGTACGGATGTAATCTTCCACTCGTTTCACGTCACTCTCCCGCCGGTCCATATCTGCGCGGACCGCCATACAGCGTTAGGGCCGTGCCGCCAAGTCCGGCGCGTTCCCTTCACCCTTTTTCAAATACTCATGAAACCCCGGCCACGGACACCGAGGTCAGAGAACGCGCCCCGCCACCGCATCCAGCTTGGCCACCAGCGCCGGGTCGCGGGCCTCCGGTCGGGTCAGGATCGCGTATTCCAGCGCCCGGTCACAGCCATGCGGGCAGGGCGCGCGCGCAGCACCCAGAAGGGCGGGCAGCCCCGCCACCATGGCCCGCCCCTTGTCGGCATTGCCCATCAGCGTCGCGATGATCTCGGTCACGTCCACCTCGCCGTGGTCGGGGTGCCAGCTGTCGTAATCGGTGATCATGGCAACGCTGGCATAGCACAGCTCCGCTTCCCGGGCGAGCTTGGCCTCGGGCATGTTGGTCATGCCGATCACATCCGCGCCCCAGCTTTCGCGGTACATGCGCGATTCCGCGAGGGTGGAGAACTGCGGCCCCTCCATGGCAAGGTAGGTGCCCCCGTCGTGCACCGTGACGCCCGCCGCCCGGGCTGCTTCGGCGCAGGCCGCACCCAGACGCGGGCAGGTGGGATGCGCCACGCTCACATGCGCCACGCAGCCGCTGCCGAAAAAGGATTTCTCCCGCGCGATGGTGCGGTCGATGAACTGGTCCACGATGACGAAATCGCCGGGCTTCATCTCATCCCGGAACGACCCGCAGGCCGAGACAGAGATGATGTCCGTACAGCCCAGCCGCTTCAGCGCGTCGATATTGGCGCGGTAGGGCACATCGGCGGGCGCATGCACATGGCCGCGGCCATGGCGCGGCAGGAAGGCCATCTCCACGCCGCCCAGCCGCCCGGTCATGATCGCGTCCGACGGCGCGCCCCACGGCGTTTCCACCGTCACCCATTCGGCATCCTCCAGCCCTTCGATGTCGTAGATGCCCGATCCGCCGATCACGCCCAACCTGGTCGCCGTCATGTCATTCTCCCGCTGTCGGGCGAAGTCTTGCCGCCTTCGCCCGGAAACTGCAAGCACGCCGCGCCACGCCCCCGCCCGGGCGTCAGGGTTTCCATTCGCGGTGAAAGCGGGTAGGGACCCCGGAACCGGCGGACCGCTCTCCGATATCCGGTGCTTTCCAGATTCTGAACAGGATGTCCGATGGCGCGCGCGACCTTGCACAGCTTTACCAAGAAACTCGATGTGACAGACCTGCGCTGGATGCCCGAACAGGGGTTCAGCATCGGCCGGTTGCGGATCGAGCTCTTGTCGGGGCTGACCGTGGCGCTGGCGCTGGTGCCCGAAGCGGTGGCCTTTGCCTTCGTCGCGGGGGTGCACCCGCTGGTGGGGCTTTATGCCGCATTCATCGTGGGGCTGATCACCGCGCTGATCGGTGGCCGCCCCGGCATGATCTCGGGGGCCACGGGCGCGCTCGCGGTGGTGATGGTGGCGCTGGTGGCGCAGCACGGGGTCGAATACCTCTTTGCCACGGTGGTGCTGATGGGGCTGATACAGGTCTTCGCCGGGGTCATGCAGTGGGGCAAGTTCATCCGGCTGGTGCCCCACCCGGTGATGCTGGGCTTCGTCAACGGTCTGGCCATCGTGATCTTCCTCGCCCAGATGAGCCAGTTCAAGGTGCCCGGCACCATGGTGGATACGGGTCACGGCATGGGCGGCGGCGAATGGCTGAGCGGCCAGCCCCTCTACCTGATGCTGGCCCTCGTGGCGGCGACCATGGCGATCATCTGGATCATGCCGCGCATCACACGCATCATCCCCGCCCCCCTCGCGGGCATCGGCATCGTGGCCGGAGTGGTCATCTTCACCGGGATGGAGGTGCCCCGCGTGGGCGATCTCGCCTCCATTCAGGGCGGGCTGCCGACGTTCCACATCCCGATGGTCCCGCTCAACTGGGAAACATTCGAGATCATCCTGCCCTATGCCATCATCCTCGCCGCCATCGGGCTCATCGAATCGCTGCTGACGCTCAACCTCGTCAGCGATCTGACGAACACCCGCGGCGGCGCCAGTCAGGAATGTATCGCGCAGGGTGTGGCCAATACCGTCACCGGGTTCTTCGGCGGCATGGGCGGCTGCGCCATGATCGGCCAGTCGATGATCAACGTGAAATCGGGCGGGCGGACCCGGGTGGCGGGCATCGCCGCGGCGGTCTTCCTGCTGCTGTTTATCCTGATCGGCGCCCCGGTGATCGAACTTATTCCGCTGGCGGCACTGGTGGGCGTGATGTTCATGGTGGTGATCGGCACCTTCGCGTGGAACTCGCTGACCATCCTGCTGAAGGTACCGCCGATGGATGCCTTCGTGATCCTGCTGGTCACCGTGGTGACAGTGATGGAGGACCTCGCCGTCGCGGTCGTCGTCGGCGTGATCGTCTCGGCGCTGGCCTATGCCTGGAACAATGCGCGCCGCATCCACGCCCGGACGGAGATCACCGCCGAGGGCACCAAGGTCTACCGCATTCAGGGCCCGCTCTTCTTCGGCTCCTCCGACGGCTTCGCCGAGCTTTTCGACGTGCAGAACGACCCCGCCGAGGTGATCGTGGATTTCGCCGACAGCCGGGTGGTGGACCAGTCCGCGCTTCAGGCGATCGAGGCGATGGCCGCGAAATACGAAGAGGCCGGCAAACGCCTGCAA
>NZ_LWGH01000379.1:0-7226 GCF_001635395.1 Sulfitobacter sp. HI0129
CGCGCGCGCCGCGCACCTCGATATTCTTCTGCTCAGCCATCCGGACCCCCGTTCACGGGTCTGTACATAGGGGCGGCGGGCGGATTCTCCAATGGGCAAAAGCGAACCAAAGGCGAACATGCGTCAGGGGCCGCGCAGCCGCCCCAACAGCACATGAGCCCCCAGCCCCGCAAGAAAGGCACCCCCCGCCAAAAGCGGCAGCCCGGCAAAGCCCACGCCCGCCACGGCGGCAGCCATGATCGGTGTGCCCATGGTATTGCCGAGGTTGCCCATCTGGGCCATCGCGCCATTGGCGCGGGCCTGCGCCTGCGCTTTATCGTTCAGCTGCGGCACGGCGGCAAAGCTGGCGCCCTGCACCAGCCCCATGGAGGCCGCAAGGGCGATGGCCGCCGCCGGATGCCCCGGCCAGAGCCAAAGCCACGCCATGCAGAGCGCCGACAGAGCAAAACCCAGTTCGATCACCCGCACCGCCGTCATCCGTTTCAGCAGGGCCACGCCCAGCGTCATGGAAACCGCGATCCCGGCCAGCGGCATTGCGCCCATGACCAGAGTACGATGGGCGGCGTCTACATAGGGCGGCAGCACCGTCAGCACCGACACGAAGCTGAAGGTATAGAACAGCCAGCCCGCCGCGGGTGCTACCAGCCGGGGGGAGCGGTATATCTCCAGATGCTGGCGCAGGATCTTGCCCGGCGACAGCGAGGGCGGCGGGCCTTCCTGCGGCAGGCGGCGCAGCCGTGCGGACAAAAGCAGCGCGAACGCCGCGAGGTAGAGCGCATGGGCCAGAAACAGGGCCGGCACCCCGTAGGACTGCGCCAGCGGTCGCCCGGCAAGGGCCAGCACCGCGAAGGCCACGCCAAAGAATGTCCCCCAGAGGGTCAGCGTGAACCCCCGATGCCGCGGTGCGCTGATCTGCGCGATCAGTGTGGGCGCCGCCACCACCACCGCGAGGTGGGATGCCCCTTCGGCGACCCGGCTTGCCAGCATCAGCCACAGCGGCGGCTGCAACGCCTGCAGGAGCGAGATCGCCGCGCCCGTCCAGAGTGCCCAGAGCAGCGCGCGCCGATAACGGATGCGCGCCACCACCAGCCCCGCAACGACGCCGAGCAGGATGCCCACGAAGCCCACCAGTGACACCATGAACCCCAGCGCGGGCCCGACGGCGGGATAAAGCTGCGGCAGCATGTCGAAGATCACGCTGATCTTGCCGTATTGCGCCGCCGCGCCCAGCCCGGCCCCCCAGAGCAGAAGCACGGGGGCGACGGCGGTTCGATGCGGGGTTTGGGGCGGGGTCATGGCCTGCGCCTACCCCCGAAACTGCCCGCCTACAATGCGGGAACCCGCCCAATTTTTCCGTTGCCGCTAACGGCGGGGAACCGGGCCCGCGGGACGCGGTTGGATCCGGGCGGACCATTTGCCGCAGCTCAGTGAACGTAATCAGTAAAGGAAATATCATGGCCAAGCAGAAAACGCTCGATGACCTCTTCCTCGATACGTTGAAGGACATCTACTATGCCGAAAAGAAGATCCTGAAAGCGCTGCCCAAGATGAAGCGCGCCGCCAGCAACGAAAAGCTGGCGCAGGCCTTCGAAAAGCACCATGGCGAAACCGAAGAACAGATCGAACGCCTTCAGCAGGTGTTCGAGATCCTCGGGAAATCCGCCCGGGGAAAGACCTGCGAAGCGATCGAAGGGATCATCTCCGAAGGGGAGGAGATCATGGAGGAGTTCAAGGGCACGCCCGCCCTCGACGCCGGCCTGATCTCGGCAGCACAAGCGGTCGAGCATTACGAGATCGCCCGCTACGGCACGCTGTGCCGCTGGGCCAAGGA
The DNA here is from genome assembly GCF_001635395.1 of Sulfitobacter sp. HI0129. NCBI lineage: Bacteria > Pseudomonadati > Pseudomonadota > Alphaproteobacteria > Rhodobacterales > Roseobacteraceae > Sulfitobacter > Sulfitobacter sp. HI0129. Next base: position 1,832 of record NZ_LWGH01000379.1, read on the forward strand.
ACTCGGCATGAAGGACGCCGAAAAGCTGCTGAAACAGACGCTGGATCAGGAAAGCAAGACCGACGCGGATCTGACCAAGCTGGCGGAGAAGACGGTGAACGACGCTGCCAAGGCATCAGAACCCGCCTGACGCCAAGGGCCGGGCCGGTCATCCGGCCCGGTTCCTGAGTTTGTTACATGTGGATGACGCGACCGTAGGCATCCAGCACGGATTCATGCATCATCTCGCTGAGCGTGGGATGCGGGAAGACGGTGTTCATCAGGTCTTCCTCGGTCGTTTCGAGCTGTCGACCGACGACGTACCCCTGGATGAGTTCCGTCACCTCGGCCCCGACCATATGGGCGCCCAGCAACTCGCCGGTCTTGGCGTCGAAAACGGTCTTGATCATGCCGCCCTCTTCCCCCAGCGCGATGGCCTTGCCGTTGCCGATAAAGGGGAAGTTGCCGATCTTGACCTCGTAGCCCAGCTCCTTGGCCTTCGCCTCCGAATAACCGACGGAGGCGACCTGCGGGTGGCAATAGGTGCAGCCCGCGATGCTTTCGGGTTTGACCGGATGCGGATGCTTGCCCGCGATCAGCTCGGCCACCATGACGCCTTCGTGGCTGGCCTTGTGCGCCAGCCAGGGCGCGCCGGCGATATCGCCGATGGCATAGAGCCCATCGACCCCGGTGCGGCAATATTCATCCGTCACCACATGGGTGCGGTCGATCTTGACGCCCAGATCCTCCAGCCCCAGCCCTTCGACGTTGCCGACGATGCCGACGGCGGAAATGACGGTGTCGAACTCATGGGTTTCGACCTTGCGGCCCGCCTCGATATGCGCGGTGACCTTGCCCTTGGCGCGGTCCAGCTTCTTGACCATCGCCTTTTGCATGATCTTCATGCCCTGCTTCTCGAACGCCTTCTTGGCGAAGGCGCTGATGTCGGCGTCCTCCACCGGCAGGACGCGGTCCATCACCTCGACCACGGTCGTATCCGCCCCCAGCGTGTTGTAGAAACTCGCGAATTCGATGCCGATGGCGCCCGATCCGATGACCAGCAGCTTTTTCGGCATATGCGGCGGCTGCAGCGCGTGTTTATACGTCCAGACCTGTTTGCCGTCCGCCTCCAGCCCCGGCAGTTCGCGCGCGCGCGCCCCGGTGGCGAGGATGATGTTCTTGGCGCTCAACTCCTCGGTGCCCTTGTCGGTCTTGACCGACAGCGTGCCTTTGCCCTTCAGGCTGGCTTCGCCCATCACCACGGTGACCTTGTTCTTCTTCAGCAGATGGCCGACGCCGCCGGTCAACTGCTTGGCCACCTTGCGGGACCGTGCGACCACCGCGTCGAGATCATAGTCGACCCCCTCCGCCTTCAGGCCGAATTCCTTGGCCCGGTGCATGAGGTGAAAGACCTCTGACGAGCGCAGCAGCGCCTTGGTGGGGATGCACCCCCAGTTGAGGCAGATACCGCCAAGATGCTCACGCTCCACCACCGCGACCGACAGGCCAAGCTGCGCGGCCCGGATTGCGGCGACATAGCCGCCCGGCCCTGCGCCGATCACGATCACATCATAGGATTTTGCAGCCATTCCGGGACCTCGCGGTTGGTGGGGAAACTAGTTTACCGTTAAACCATCTCCCCGACCGCGACAACCACAGTTGCGCAAGACAGAAGCCTTCAGGCCGCGTGCGCCCCCTGCAACCGGCGCAGGGTGCTGCCGTATCCGCCCTCTTCCACGTAGCTGCGTTCATGGGCGGTGAAATTGCGCGCCAGCGCCTCGTTGCGATAGGGGAAGCGGCCGAACTGGCGGATCACCTCGCGGTGTGCGCGCGCGTGCAGCAGGTTGGACGCACCGGTCTGGGCCATCCTTTCGCACATCAGCCGCACGCAGCGGTCCTGATCACAGAGGTTTTCGGAATGCATCAGGGGCAGGTAGAAGAACTGGCGCGCCGGTTCATCGATGCGCATGTCCCAGCCCTTGTCGATGGCGGCCTTGGCGGCGGCCAGCGCGGCAGCGTCGGTGGCAAAGGCCGCGGCTTCGCCCCGGAACATGTTGCGCGGGAACTGGTCGGTCAGGATGATATAGGCCAGCGCGCCTGACGGATAGGTCAACCAGAGCGCGTATTTACCTTCACGCGCCGCTTGCCACGCGGCGGCGAAACGCTCGCGGATACGGGCGTCGAGGGCGGGGTCGACCTCGTACCAGCCGTCGGGGCCAACCTCGTCCAGCCAGAACTCAAGCACTTCCTCGGGGCTCACCATGCTGCGCACTCCTTTTACGCTTTGCGGTCAGTTAATTACAGTTAATGCCTCTGGCCCGCAGAAACCCAGTCACGAATTGTATCAGCCTGCGCGAATACCGTGATCCGGGCCCTCTTCGGCATCCTGCCCGCTCTCGATCGCATATTCCCGCGCGATTTCAACGGCGACGGGAGTAGCCGACGCATAGATCGGCACGTAGTTGCCGGTTTCGGAGACGGGCACCGCCGGGCGCTGTGTCGCGCGGTAGGCGGCATAGGCGGCGAGCGCGGCAAAGAGCAGCGCGGTAAAGAGGTAAAAGCCCCCCGGTCCCAGCGCCGTGCTCATCATCCAGCCGGTGATGATCGGGCCGGTGATCGCCCCCAACCCGTTGATAAATATGAGTCCGCCGGATGCAGCAGCCATGTCCTCGTGTTCGAGAAAGTCGTTGGTATGGGCAATGAGCAGCGAATAGAGCGGATTCGACATCCCCCCCACCACGAAGGCCGAAACGAGCAGTACCGGAAAGACGTGACCCATCAGCATCCCCAGCACCGAACCGCCCCCGCCGACGACCGAAACGATCACGATCAGCGTGCGCCGGTCCATCCGGTCGGAGACCCAGCCGATGGGGTATTGCAAAATAACCGCACCCACGAAAAACATCGCGACGAAGGTGGAGATCTGGGCAACGGTCAGCCCCGCTTCGGCGCCGTAGACCGACGCCATGCCGAACTGGGCCGAGAATACGCCGCCCAGAAGGAACATGCCCACACACCCCAGGGGCGAGAATCCGATGAGCGCCCGCAGGCTCATGGGCTTTGTCGTCTCGAAGGCGGGCGTGGGGCTGATCGACAGCAGGATCGGCGTCACCGCCACAGACACCAGCACCGAGGGGATGACGAAAAGCACGAAGCCCGAGGGATCCGCCGTCAGCAGCAGCGCCTGCGCCAGAACGATGCCCAGCGTCTGGACGATCATGTAAAGCGACAGCGCCTTGCCCCGGTTGTCGTTGGTGGCGGCGTTGTTCAGCCAGCTTTCCGCGGTGACGTAGACGGCGGAAAAGCAGAACCCGATCAGCACCCGGCCCAGCGACCAGACAATGGTGTTGGGAAAGGTCGGATAGATGATCATCACCGCAGAGATGAGCGAGGCGAGCGCCGCAAAGACCCGCACGTGGCCCACCCGCCGGATCATGCCGGGCGCCATGCGCGACCCGCCGAGGAAGCCCACGAAATAGGCCGACATGACGATCGACATGTGAAAGGTCGAGAAGCCCTCGATGTTGCCGCGGATACCGAGCAGCGTGCCCTGCATCCCGTTGCCGACCATCAGCAGACACATGCCAAGAAGCAGCGCCCAGGCGCTGGAGAGAACAGATACCATGAGCCGAATCCTTTATGGCCGTGTCAGCGCTGCGTTAGTCCTGATGCGGGGGGCGGTGCAAGTCACCTCCTCCCGCGACACCATTTGGCCCGTTCGCGCCGGAGCCGGGCAGCAGCAGGGACGCATCCCCGTATGAAAAGAAGCGATATTCCGCTTCGATGGCATGGGCATAAATCTGCCGGATCCGCTCCGACCCCATGAGCGCGGAGACCAGCATCATCAAGGTGGAACGCGGCAGGTGGAAGTTTGTCATCAGCCCGTCCGTCACGTTGAAGCGGAAACCGGGGGTGATGAAGATGTCGGTGTCGCCTTCCCACGCCGCGATCTCGCCCCCCCGGGCGGCGGTCTCGATCAGGCGGAGCGCGGTGGTGCCCACGGGGATCACCCGCCCGCCGCGGGCGCGCTGTGCTGCGATCTTCGCCGCGGCCTCGGCATCGACGCGGCCCCATTCGGCGTGCATGCAATGTTCGCTGATGTCATCCACCTTGACCGGCAGGAAAGTGCCTGCGCCCACGTGCAGTGTCACATGCACGAACTCCACGCCGTGATCGCGCAGAGCCTCCAGCAAGGCCTCGTCGAAATGGAGCGATGCGGTGGGTGCGGCGACAGCGCCCGCGTTGCGGGCAAAGACCGTCTGGTAGTCGGTCAGGTCCTGCGCATCGGCGGGGCGTTTGGCGGCGATATAGGGCGGCAGCGGCATCGCGCCCGCGCGATTGAGCGCCGCGTCGAAATCCGTGCCGCTGCAGTTGAAGCGCAGATGGCCCTGTCCCTCTTCCACATTTTCCAGCGTGGCTTCGAAGCCGTCGCCAAAGCGCACGACCTCGCCCGGCTTCAGCTTGCGCAGGGGTTTGATCAGCGCGGCCCAGGTGCCATCGGCGCGCGGCTCCAGCAGCGTGACCTCGATCTTGGCATCGACCGGCCCCTGCGCGCTGTCGCGCCGCCGGGTGCCGCCGAGGCGGGCGGGAATCACCCGCGTGTCGTTCAGCACCAGCAGGTCGCCCGGCACCAGCCAGTCCGTCAGGGCCAAAACGCGCGCGTCATGCAGCCCGTCCGCGTCCGCCACCAGCAGCCGCGCGGAGGTGCGCGGCACGGCGGGGCGCGTGGCGATCAGCCGCTCGGGCAGGTCGAAATCGAAATCGCTCAGTTTCATGGCCGCCGATTAGCGACCCACGTTCGCCCCGGCAACCGGTTTGTCTGCCGCCTGTCCGGTTCCCGCCGGTGCCCGCACGGCGGGGGCCTCTTCCCCGGCCACGGGGGGCAGCTCCGGCGGGTCGCTGCGGAAGAGATCGCGGAACATGCCCGGCGTCAGCGCCGAGAGCGGATTGACCGAAACCTCCGGCGCTTTGACCGTACCGCCCAAGGCATAGGAGAAGCCGAACAGCCCCTCGCCCTTGCGGGTGAACAGACTGCCGATGCTGTTGAGCATATAGACAGGAGAGACCACGCCCTGCAGCGCCAGCCGCCCACTGTCCAGCGCATAGACGCCATCCATGGAAATGCCCATGGAGGCGCCCGTGGCGCTGGCTTCGGTCAGCGTCAGCCGGTCCGGCGTGAGGCGAAAGGCGGCCTCGACCGCGTCGAAATAGATCCCGTCGCCGTTCAGTTCGTTGATCAGCCCCACCACCGACACCGCGTTCAGCAGGGCCGCGATGGCGGGCGCGTCGCGGATGCGCAGATCGCCAACCTGCAGCTGACCGTCGAAGGCCCCGCCCGATCCCACGGGCACCAGCACGAGGTTGAGATCCCCGCCCACCACCTGCCGCGCCACCGAGGCGCTGCGCAGCACGCCGC